>JANPCW010000070.1:0-3375 GCA_031431155.1 Janthinobacterium sp.
CGCGTGCGACCGACGGCGCAGCATTCGACATCGACGGCACGGCGTTCCTGCTGAAGGCCGACGGTAAAGTGCGCGCCGATGCCGATATGGTTTTTTACAACAACTTGAAATCGACCGACGGTTCCGTGGCCCACTCGGGCGACAACCTGACCGGCGCTGGCGAGGGCGACGATGAAACCGTCACGGTCGACCTGTCCAAGGTGCCGGCCGATGTGGACAAGATCGCCGTGTGCGTCACGATCCATGATGCCGAAGCGCGCAAGCAAAATTTCGGCATGGTGTCGAAGGCCTATGTGCGCTGCGTGAATGCGGCTGGGAATGCCGAAATCGCCCGTTACGACTTGTCGGAAGACGGCTCGACCGAAACCGCGATGGTGTTCGGCGAGATCTACCGCAATGGGGCCGATTGGAAATTCAAGGCCATCGGCCAGGGCTTCAAGGGTGGCCTGGGCCCTCTGGCAGCGTCGTTCGGCGTCAGCATCTAAGTGGCAACAGGCGGCGGGAGGCCGGGTCCGGGCTCCCGCCCTCTGGACCAAGGACTCGCATGCCTGCTGTCAGGCGATAAGGAAACAGTCAAATGCCGGTTTTTAGCGTAACAGGGGATGTGGACCCATTTCTGCACGTCTCGCTGGTCAAGGGTGAGATGATCTATTGCGAGTCCGATGCCATGGTGATGATGGAAGCGGCGCTCGATTTGAAGGGCAAGATGACGGGCGGCATCGGCAGCGCCATCATGCGCCGCTTTGCCAACGGCGAGTCGTTCTTCCAGCAGCACATCGAAGCGGTGCGCGGCAATGGCGACTGCCTGCTGTCACCAACCTTGCCGGGCGCGATGCAAATTGTCGAGGTCGGCCCGCGCCAGTACATGCTCAGCGATGGCGCTTTCGTGGCGGCCACCTCGGGGGTGCAACTGAAGGTGCGTACCCAGAGCCTGGGCAATGCCTTGTTTGCCCAGAGCGGCGGCTTTTTCATCACCGAGACGGCCGGCAGCGGGCAGGTCGCCGTGTCCGGTTTCGGCTCCATGTCGGAGCTGGAGGTCACGCCCGGCAACGACATCGTGATCGACAATTCGCACGTGGTGTGCTGGGACAGTGCGCTGCGCTATGAAATCTCGATTACCACCGGCAGCAGCGGCGGTTTCCTGGGTAATCTGATCAATAGTCAGACCAGCGGCGAAGGCATGGTGTTACGCTTTTCGGGCCAGGGCAAAGTGCTGGTTTGCTCGCGCAACCGGGCAGCGTTCCTGAGCTGGACTCAACGCAAGCCCGCGTAATTTTAACGCGGGGTAACACAGTTCGTTCCTACTCACACTCGAAGGAGAAAGCAATGTCAGTCAGTTTGCAAAAAGGCCAGAAAATCTCGCTGGAAAAAGAAGCGGGCGGCGCACTGAACAAGATCACGATGGGACTGGGATGGGATTCCGTCAAGAAGAAGGGCCTGTTCGGCTTCGGCACCAAGACCGAAACGATCGACCTGGACGCATCGTGCATCATGTTTGACGAGCAAAACAAAGCGGTCGATTTCGTCTGGTTCCGGCAATTGAAAAGCCGCGACGGCAGCATCGTCCACACCGGCGACAACCGGACCGGCGAGGGCGAGGGCGACGATGAACAGATCGTGGTCGAACTGCCGCGCGTGCCGGCCAACGTCAAGAGCCTCATTTTTACCGTGAACAGCTTTACGGGGCAAAATTTCTCGCAAGTAGAGAACGCCTATTGTCGCATCGTCAACGCAGCCAACAATCAGGAAATTGCACGCTTCAACCTGTCGGTACAGGGCGCGCACACGGCCCAGATCATGGCCAAGCTATACCGTCACGGAGGCGAGTGGAAGATGCATGCGATCGGTGAAAACGGCAGCGGCAGAACCTTCGACGATCTGATGCCTCAGATTACACCGCACCTGTAATCGCGGTGATTGTGCCGGCTCGCTTTTGCCGGCACCGCACCGTCACACGCGCATGGTCGCGCGTTGCCATGTGGCGCCCGCGGGCGTCAGGAATCGGTCATTTTCCGCACGGATATTGGACAATTCCGTTAGCACGCCATACGAAAATCCGGCGCGTTCCTGGCCGCGATCCTGGATCAATAGCGAGTTCAAGTACGCCTGCAACTGCCGGGGATCGACGGCAAACATGCAAAGTTTTTCCCAGATATGCGGGTGCTTGATGCGAATCTTTTTATGTGGCGTGAGCTGTTCCAGCTTGCTCAGGCTCAGTCCGGTTCCGGTGCGCGTTATCGGGGCGTTATCGCGCGCCATAACTGTGTCTGGGGTAGTTATCATGCGCGTCTCCGGGCCTTGGTGCGCGCTGGGTAGGGCCCCATCCATGCCGGTGAGCGACGCTATATACCTGTGGATCTGTTCAATGCTTGGTTTCGATTCGACATCCCAACGCAGCAGTTTGATTCCCGCGCTCTTGAAATAACGTTCAAAGCGCGCGTCCTGTTCGGAATCGTTGAAACGGTTAGACAGTTCAATCACGCAAAGCAATTTGAATTGACTGTCGTACAGCGCAAAATCAAGGTTTCTGCACTGTATACGCTTGCGTTGCGCAGCGTTCGGTTTGGTGTGCCCATTGACCGTTTCCAACAGCGCCGACACCGGCACGTTCGGAAAAATATGGCAGCCCGGCGCCGCCGCGCACAGGCTGGCAAAAAAATTCTCCTGGGCTGGCGTTAGAAATGGCTTGATCTGATAGCGGGCGTCTTTCTTTTGGCGCCCACGCAGCCACAGGATAATAAGTAAGCCGAGGCCGCATGCCGCGGTGACTGCCGAAATCAGGATAGCTAGTTGCGCCGTCACCTTGTTCTCCCCGTAGTAGCATCAACTCATTGAGCAGTCCGGGTACGGAGCCCGTGCAGCGTTGCCAGCGGGTCGCAGGGCTGTTCGTGAAAAGAAATTTTTATTAATTATATGCCAAAACATTGAAAATATAAGCGCGGCCAACAAATAGTTGTTTTGCGTATGGTGGGACAAGAAAAAAGCGCTCGAAAGCGCTTTTTTCTTGGGGAGCACGCTTACAGGTAAGCGGTCAGCGCGCCCTTCATTTTTTTCAGGGCCGCGACCTCAATCTGGCGGATTCGCTCGGCCGACACGCCAAACTCGTCGGCCAGCGCGTGCAGGGTTGCACCGGACCCGTCGTCATTGGCCAGCCAGCGCGCTTCCACGATCCTGCGCGAACGGGCATCGAGCTTGCCGAGCGCCGATTCGATGCCTTCCGATTGCAGGCGGGTCACTTGCTGCGCTTCCAGCACCTTGGTCGGCTCGCTCTGATCGGACGAAAGGTACGCGATCGGCGAAAATTTGTCATCTTCGTCGTCGGTTGGCGCTTCCAGTGCAATGTCGCGCCCGCTCAAGCGGGTTTCCATTTCGATC
>JANPCW010000071.1:0-2533 GCA_031431155.1 Janthinobacterium sp.
CCGTTTTGGGCGCCCTTTGCCGCAACGGCGCGCCGCCGCGGCGGCTGCGGTCGGTTAAAATTAGGTTTGCCTTTCGGGCTGATTGTTTTACTTTCCCAACACACACTCAATGACTGCCACACTGGACTCCACAACTGTCGCCCAATACCTGGCTGACAATCCGCTCTTTTTCCAGGAGCATGCTGTCTTGCTCGGTCAAATCAAACTGGCCAGCCCCCTGACCGGACGCGCCGTCTCGCTCCAGGAACGTCAAATGGAAGTGATGCGCGACAAATATCGGGCGCTCGAACTGAACATGGCCGATCTGATCCGCCTGGCGCAAGAGAACGGCGGTATCGCCGACAGCTTCCACGCTTGGAACCAGGCCCTGCTGCAGGCGCGCAACGACGCCGAGCTGCCAGCCAAGTTGATCGAGAGCCTGAAGTCCGTGTTCGGCGTGCCGCACGCCACCTTGCGCATGTGGAATGTCGCGCCCGACTATGCCAGCAGCTGGTTCGTCGAGGGCGTCTCGGACGACGCCAAAATTTTTGCCAACAGCCTGCTCGCACCCTACTGCGGCAGCAACCATGATTTCGAGGCAGTGCGCTGGCTCGGCACTGCCGAGACGATTGTGTCGACCGTGATCTTGCCGCTGCGCGCTGCCGGGGCCGACGCTGCGTTCGGCCTGCTGATCCTTGGTTCGCCCGATGCGGAGCGCTTCAGCGCCCATATGGGGACCGATTTCCTGATCCACATCGGCGAAACGTCCAGCGCGGCGCTACTGTCGCTGCAGGCCTGAGCGATAAGACCGGTCGATCGCGATGACCGCAGTGCCGACCAATTGCACCAATGCACAGTGGGCCGATATTTACCTGGCGCACCTGACCACGCAGCGCAAGCTGTCGATCCACACGGTATCGGCCTACCGGCGCGACCTGCTTGAGTTGGGCCGGCTGGTCGGCGACCAGGACTGGTCAGACGTGACCCATGTCGAGATTCGGCGCCTGACGTCGAAACTGCACGGTCAAGGGCTCAATCCGCGCTCAATCGCGCGCAAGCTGTCGGCCTGGCGCGGCTTCTTCGACTGGCTGTCCCATCAAATCACGCTCACCGCCAACCCGGTCGGCGCGATCCGCGCCCCGAAACGCGCGCAAACCCTGCCCAAGGCCCTGTCGGTGGACGACGCGGTGCGCCTGGTGGCAACGCCAGCGCGGCTGCTGGCCGAACCCACGCCCGCTGACCTATGCAACCGCGCCATGTTCGAGCTGCTGTATTCGAGCGGCTTGCGGGTGTCGGAGTTGGCCGGGCTGGACTTGCATTACACCAAGACCGGCCAGCCGGTACTGGGCTGGATCGATATGGACGGTCATGAAGTGATTGTTACCGGCAAGGGCAACAAGATGCGCAAGGTGCCGGTGGGCGCCGCCGCCATCGACGCGCTGGCAGCCTGGCTGGCCGTGCGCCCCGCCCCCAGCGGTGGCAGCGGCGCGCTGTTTTTGAGTACGCGCGGCACCCGCATTTCGGCGCGCGTGCTGCAACTGCGCCTGAAAGCCCATGCGCAGGCGGTCGGCATCCCGGCCAACGTCCATCCCCACGTGCTGCGCCATTCGTTCGCCTCGCACTTGCTGCAATCATCGGGCGACCTGCGCGCGGTCCAGGAAATGCTGGGCCACTCCAGCATCAGCTCGACCCAGGTCTACACGGCACTCGACTTCCAGCACTTGGCATTGGTGTACGACAAGGCCCACCCGCGCGCCAAAATAAAATAGCCCACTATGCGCAAGCATGACATTCGTCAACTATTCGAACGGTAGTTGCAGGAAAATGCCGAAATCCGTCATAATTGATCGAATGCGCATCATGTCTGCAGCGCTTCCCCTTACACGATAGACCTGACACACCATGGCATTGATACCGACCACGATCCTGACCGGCTTTCTCGGCGCCGGCAAAACCACTTTGCTCAATCGCATCCTGCGGGAAGACCACGGGTTGCGCATTGCCGTGATCGAGAATGAATTCGGCCAGGAGAACATCGACAACGAGATCCTGGTCCAGGACAACATCGAACAGATCGTCGAAATGAACAACGGCTGCATTTGCTGCACGGTGCGCGGCGACCTGATCGTGGCGCTCGGCGCGCTGGCCCAAAAGCGCGACGCCGGACAACTGCAATTTGACCATCTCGTGATCGAGACCACAGGGCTAGCCAATCCTGGCCCGGTGGCGCAGACTTTTTTCGTGGATGAGGAAGTGGGCACCCATTACATGCTCGACGCCATCATCACCGTCGTCGATGCCAGGCACGCGATGGCGCAGCTGGACGAACATGAAGAAGCGCAGCGTCAAGTGGGCTTTGCCGACCGGATCCTGCTTTCCAAGACCGATCTGGTGGGCCTCGATGAGCGTGCACAGCTGACGGCGCGCCTGAAGCGTATCAATCCGCGCGCGCCGATCGGGACCGCCGATTTCGGCCGCACGCCGATCAAGCAAGTGCTCGGCATCAAGGGCTTCAACCTGAACGAAAAACTCGACCTCGATCCCGATTTCCTGG
>JANPCW010000072.1:0-2248 GCA_031431155.1 Janthinobacterium sp.
CCGGACCGAGCATGGCATTGGCGCCCAGTGCCAGCAAAGATCGGAGAAGGCGACGGCGATGAGAAAACGCCTGCATAAAACCACTCCCGTTGAATCCGGTACGTCGCGCTCCCAGCCGGCATGGAATGAAGCGACGAAACGGTTGTTGACGTGAAGACTGCGGCGACCCGGGTGCTACTCGCAGGGAAAACATCGAGCAGCGCAATGATTTGAATATCTGTCGCCACGATGGTTCCGGCGAACATGCGATTTATTTCAGGATCGCGGCAAGGGTATCTGGCAACCGCCATATTTGTCGGAGATCATCTTGGAATCGGCAGCGCGGCCGGCGTCAACAGATCCGATCGTGAAAGATCCCACCCCGAGCTCATAGGCATGATCGTTGTCTGCCAACGAGGAGCCTGGTCTCGCCGGATGCGTACGCTTGAATGCCGACGCAGCGCCGGCTTGGGCTAGACACGAGGAGCCGGCCCGGACCAAACTGTTGTTATGGCCGAGCGCGACCGAGACGGCATACAGATGCGCTATCCTAGAACAGGTTTAGCGCTTTCAGCATGACGATCAGGATCAGTAGCGGAGAGACATAGCGCAGCAGAAAAAACACCGCGCCAGTCATCTTTTCGTTATGTAGCTGACCATGATTGGACAGTGACTTCCTGAATTTTTCGATGCCCCAAACCCAGCCCACAAACATGGCGATCGCGATCCCGCCTAGCGGCAAGATAATGTTCGACGACACAAAATCAAACAGGTCGAACATGGTCAGGCCAAACAACTTGAAGTCGGCCAGCGTACTCTTGCTCAAGGCGCAGCTGGAGCCCAAAAGGGCGAGCAGGGTGATAGTGAGCATGGTCGACTTCGGGCGGGAAAGGCCGAAGCGCTCGTGAAATATGAGGACCGGCACTTCCATTAGCGACAGCATCGCGCCGGTTGCCGCGACCGCAGCCAGGATAAAGAATGCGACCATCAGCAATTGCCCCATCGGAATCTGAGAAAATACGGCCGGTATCGTAATGAATACGAGTGCAGGACCGGCCGCCGGCGCGAAACCGAATGTAAATACCGCCGGAAAGATAGCAATGCCTGCCAGCATTGAGACGCACAGGTCTGCGCTCATCACACGGAAAGTCGTCACGGGAATATTTTGATCGTCACGGAAGTAACTGCCATAGGTAATCATTGTGCCCATGCCAATCGAAAGCTTGAAAAACGCCAATCCCATCGCGGTCAGCATCACCGAAGCGGTAATCTTACTGAAGTCGGGGTTAAACAGGAAGGCCAAACCCTCACGTGCCTTATCCAGCGACAGGCTCACGGCACACAGCATCAGCAACAGCACGAACAGCAGTGGCATGAGCTTCTTGGTCAGCGCTTCAATCCCCTTGGTCACACCCAACAGTAGGATGCTGCCAATAAAAATCAGCACGCCCCACTGCCACAGCAGCGATTGCCATGGATCACTGATCAGTGCGGTAAAAGCTGCTTCGGTAACATGCGGATCGCTGCTGAGGATGGAGCCGCCAAGCGCCTTGACGACGTAGGCGAAAACCCAGCCGACAACTTCAGAGTAAAAAGAGAGAATCAAGAACGCCGCCAGCATGCCGGCAGCACCAATCAGCCACCACGGCTGGCCCTTAGGCGCCAGCGCTTGCAGTGCAGTAATGGGATTGGCCTTCGCTTGTCGCCCAATGGCAATCTCAGCAATCATCACTGGTAGTCCCACCAACAGCGTAGCCAGCAAGTAGACAATCAGAAATCCGGCAACGCCGTTGGCGCCGGTAAGGTACGGGAATTTCCAGATATTGCCGAGTCCGACCGCCGAACCTAGGGTGGCTGCCAGTACGCCGAAACCGGATGTGAAACCGGCACGATTCGCACTGTGATTATGTTGCGACACCGTATTGCTCTCTTTCATTGATCTACTGCCTCCAGATAAGTTGCAGGATTGTAGCAGCTGCCCTATGGCGAGACGGTTTGAGAACGCGATGCCTGCTCGCTGCGCGGCATTAAAAGCACTTGCAAATGCACTGGCGCTTTGCTATAGTTCGCCTCCCCGCTGAATGGTAGCGAAATCAAGTAGTTGCAGGGCAAACGGGGCGGTCGGAAACGACGCGATGTTGTAAAAAATAGAGGTTGACGAAGAACGCAGAACGCCGCATAATCTCATCTCTCTGCTGCAGACAAACAAAACGCTTTGTCACTAACGCAGCAAGTAGGTCCGAACAAGTTCTTTAACAATTAACAGTCG
>JANPCW010000073.1:0-14801 GCA_031431155.1 Janthinobacterium sp.
GGGTCAGAGTAATTTTCGCGCAAGAACGGCGCGAAAAAAACTTTGACCCACAAGGGTTTAGATTCTCATCGGCATCACAACATACTTAAAGTCCGGATTCTCCGGAATCGAAATCAACGCCGATGAATTGGAGTCGCCCAGTGCGATGTTGATCTGGTCGCATTTCAAATTATTCAACACGTCGAGCAAATAGGTGACGTTGAACCCGATATCGACGCTGTCGCCGCCGTAATCGATTTCGAGTTCTTCGACCGCTTCTTCCTGATCCGCATTGGTGGAGCTGATCTTCATGCTGCCCGGGCTCATGATGCAGCGCACGCCCTTGAATTTGTCGCTCGTCATGATGGCGGCGCGCTGCAACGAACGCAGCAGTTCGTCGCGCCCGATCGTGAAGTCGTTCTTGTAACCCTTGGGGATCACGCGGTTGTAGTCGGGGAATTTGCCTTCGACCAGCTTCGAGATCAACTCGATGTCGGCGAACGTCAGCTTGACCTGATTGGCCGCGATGTCCAGTTGGACCGGCAGGTCGTTCTCTTCCAGCAGGCGCTGCAGTTCGATGATGGTCTTGCGCGGAATGATCACTTCCTGGCGTTCGAATTCCTGGTCGGTCTCGACCTGGCAGAAGGCGAGGCGGTGGCCGTCGGTCGCGACCGCGATCACATGCTTGCCGTCGAGCACCAGCAGCAGGCCGTTCAGGTAGTAGCGGATGTCTTGCTGCGCCATCGAGAAATGCACCATGTTGAACAGGTGCTTCAGGGTCTTTTGCGGCAAGGTGACGCTGGCGCTGTAGCTATCGGTTTGGTGCATGGTCGGGAAGTCTTCCGCGGCCAGCGTTTGCAGGGCAAAGCGCGATTTTCCGGTCTGGACCGTCAGCCGCTTGTTGACCAGTGTCATCGTGACGTCGCCCGATTCGGGCAGGGCGCGCAGGATGTCGAGCAGCTTGCGCGCGGCCACGGTGGTGCCGGCCACGTCATCGCCGGAACCGATTTCGGCCCGGGTCGTGATCTGCACTTCGGTGTCGGTCGACAGGAACGAGACGTTCTCGCCTTCCTTGCGGATGAGGATATTGGCCAGAATCGGCATCGTGTGCCGACGCTCGACAATACCGCTCACAATTTGCAGTGGCCGCAGGAGCGTGTCTCGGGTGGTTTTGACCAATTGCATAGGTATCCTCGAATTTTTGACAACGGTTAGTTTAACTGATCGATGCTCTGGAGCGTAATTTGTGGCAACGTCCTTCTAGTGCAGTGCTGCTCGTCTTCGCGTGCGTAGGGCGGATGAGCGCCGGTGACCGGTCGCAATCCGCCAATCCGCCAATGCGTGCAACTCTGCGGCTGTGGCGGAAGGCGCTAGCGGGGGCGCCGAGCCTTTTCCGCCCTACGCTAATTACCCATTCGCGCAAAGCGCTACTAAAGTCCCATGGAACACAACACTAGAAGGGACGGCGATTCGGTCTAGCCCTTCAGCGTTTGTTCCAGCACATGCAGCTCGTGATTGCACTCGGGGTTCTTGGTGCGATCGAGCGCGATCTTGCGTACGGCGTGCAGCACCGTGGTGTGATCGCGCCCGCCGAACAACTCGCCAATCTCGGGCAGGCTTTTCTGTGTCAATTCCTTGGCCAAATACATCGCAATCTGGCGCGGGCGCGCGATATTGGCCGGGCGCCGCTTCGAATACATGTCCGCGATCTTGATGTTGAAGAAATCGGCCACCGTCTTTTGAATATTCTCGACCGAGATTTGGCGGTTCTGTACCGACAGCAAGTCTTTCAGCGCTTCCTTGACGACGTCGATCGTGATGTCCTTGCCGTGGAAACGCGAATAAGCCAGAATCTTGCGCAGCGCCCCTTCGAGCTCGCGCACGTTCGAGCGCAGGTGCTTGGCCACGAAGAAGGCCACGTCGTCCGAAAAGGTCACCCCTTCCTGCTTGGCTTTTTTCAGCAAAATCGCCACCCGCATTTCCAGTTCCGGCGGCTCGATCGCGACCGTCAGGCCGGAATCGAAGCGCGAGATCAGGCGGTCGTCCATGCCGGTAATCTCTTTCGGGTAGGTGTCGCTGGTGATGATGATTTGCTTCTTGGCAGCGATCAGCGCTTCAAACGCATAAAAGAATTCTTCCTGGGTCCGGCTCTTACCGCCGAAGAACTGAATATCGTCGATCAACAGCATGTCGAGCGAGTGATAGTAATGCTTGAAGTCGTCGAAGCCCTTGCGCTGATAGGCAGTCACCACGTCGCGCACGTATTGCTCGGCGTGGATGTAGCGGATCTTGGCGCCGGGGTTGTCCTGCATCACCTGGTTGCCGATGGCGTGGATCAAGTGGGTCTTGCCCAAGCCGACGCCGCCGTAGAAGAACAGCGGGTTGTACGATATGCCCGGGTTGTTGGCGACCTGGATCGCGGCGGCGCGCGCCAATTGGTTGGCCTTGCCGGTGACGAAGCTGTCGAAGGTCAAATCGGGGTTGATGCGGCTTTGCTCGCGGCGCGGCGAGTTCCCGAGATTAAATTCAGGAACACTTTGCACAATCTCGGCATTGCGGTTCTCGCCAGCGGCCGCGCCACCGCCGTTGCCCGCTGGGGAGAGCGTCGCGACCGGTTTTTTCGGCATGGCCAGGCGCGGGTCGAGCACGAACTGAACGTCGGTCGGCGTTTCCCAGTACTGGGCGGCCAAGGCTGTGATGCGGCTGGCGAACTGGGACTTGACCCAGTCGAGCTTGAAGCGATTGGGCGCGGCGATGCGCAACTTGCCATCCTCGAAATCGAGCATGACCAGCGGTTTAATCCATGCACTAAATTGTTGCGGCGTCAGCTCCAGTTCCAACTGCGCGGAACAGCTCTGCCAGAAATTTTCCATGTATGGTCTAATTTGAAAAGGTGTGGAAGGGCGCATCGATACTGCCCTGCGCGCGTACAGTTGCAACCGCATTGCCGCGCGGGGCTCGCCACACGTAACCCGCTATTCTACTCTTGCCGGCCCGAGTTATCCACAGGCATGGCGCTTATTCGCGCCACGGGGACCTGAAAAAGTGCCTGGATTCTAAAATTAAGCGAGGGCAAGTCTTGACAAGCGGGTTGCAAATGCTGTCTAATCTAGGGTTCCCCGCCCGTATTTCGTGTTGAATCAGAATAAGGATCCAGCGGGCGATGAGATGGACCGGCTGTTGGCCCGACCTTGGCCTTGAGTTGGCGACGATCTCATTGGCACCAGAGACCGACGGGACGTCAGACCCGATTTTGCATTTTTTTGCTTTTTAGCGAGACCACAATGAAACGTACTTACCAACCTTCCGTCGTCCGCCGCAAGCGCACACACGGCTTCCGCGCCCGTATGGCTACCCGTGGCGGTCGCGATGTGCTCAATGCACGTCGTGCCAAAGGCCGCAAACGCCTGGCTGTATAGTCTGGCGGCGCCAGCTGATCGCGTGACTAGCTGCAATTTAGTCTGCAATTCCGGCGAAGGTTCACACGACTTCGCACGCGTTCGGCGTATCGTTAAAACGGATGAATTTTCATCCGTTTTTCGTTTGCGTCCGGCGCAAAAGACGACCCATTTCGTGCTCTATACCCGCCCCAATCAATTGTCGCACGCGCGCCTGGGCGTAGTCGTGGCCAAACGCTTTGCGCCGCGCGCGGCCACGCGCAATACGGTCAAGCGCGTTACGCGCGAGTTGTTTCGGCTCGCCGAGCTGCCTGCGATCGACTGCGTGGTGCGCCTGGCCAAGCCGGTCAACAGCAAGGACGGGCCGGCCACGACGGCATCGTTGAAGGCGGCGTTGCGCACGGAATTGACGCGCTTGTTCGCGTCGCAATCGGTTCGGCCGCCGCAATGAAAACGCTGCTGCTGTTTCTGTTGCGAGCCTACCAGCTCATCATCAGCCCGCTGTTGGGGCAAAACTGCCGCTTTTATCCGTCTTGCTCGCACTACGCGATGGAAGCGGTGCGCGTGCATGGCGCGCGCAGGGGCGGCTGGCTGGCGGCCAAACGCCTGGCGCGCTGCCACCCATGGCATGCGGGCGGGACAGATTTTGTTCCCCCGTTGGTCGCGCCGGCCGGCGACAAGGAATCTTCCACGACCGCTTGCGGTTGCAACCACACCTGACAAATACCCCAATGGATATTAATAAACGTACCATTCTGTGGATCGTGTTTTCCGTGTCGCTGGTCGTTCTTTGGAACGACTGGATGGTCTCGACCGGCAAACCTTCCATGTTTGCCGCCGCGACACCGGAGCAAACGGCCAAGGCGCCAGGCGCCAAGAGCGGCAAGTCCGATTTGCCGCCGGCGCCAGCGCCGGTTGCCGGTGCTGCTGTATTGCCGGGCGCCGCTGCGCCGGCTGCTGCCTTCAAGAGCGAACGCATCACCGTCACCACCGATGTGATCAAGGCCGACATTGATACGATGGGCGGCGAATTGCGGCGGCTCGAATTGTTGAAATTTAAGGACGGCGTCGACACCAAGAAGAACCAGGTGTTGTTCGACGTCGACCAGAACGGCACCTACCTGGCCCAAACCGGCTTGGTGGGCGGTACCGGCGGTGTCATGTTCCCGAACCACCATACCGGCTTCGTGGCCAAGCCTGGCGCGCGCGCGCTCGATGGCGCCAATGAGGTGCAACTGGTGCTCGAAGCCGAACAGGGCGGCATCAAGCTGACCAAAACGTACACCTTCAAGCGCGGCGACTACGTGATTGGCGTGCGCCACGACGTGACCAATGTGGGCGCCGCGCCGGTAACGCCGCAGCTTTACCTGCAGTTGCTTCATGACGGCAACAAGCCGGCTGGCGAGACCATGTTCATGAGCAGCTTCACTGGTCCGATCGTGTACACCAATGAAGAGAAGTACCAGAAGCTTGACTTTGCAACAATCGAAAAGAAGGGCCGCGCTGAACATCCTGCCAAGGCCGACAACGGCTGGATCGCCATCGCGCAGCACTTTTTTGTCTCGGCCTTTGTGCCGCAAGACAAGGTGCAGCGCGAGATTTTCACCAAAAAAGTGGACGCCAACCTGTATGCCATCGGTACCGTTTTGCCATTGGGCACGCTGGCACCGGGCGCCACGGTCACTAGCGGCGCCAATCTGTATTCCGGTCCCCAGATGTCGGACAAGCTTGAAAAAGTGGCGCCTGGCCTGGAACTGGTCAAGGACTACGGCATGCTCACGATCATCGCCAAGCCGATGTTCTGGGTCATGGAGAAAATCCACAGCGTGGTGGGCAACTGGGGCTGGACCATCATCGTCTTCACGATCCTGATCAAGCTGCTGTTCTTCCCGCTGTCGGCGGCCGGTTACCGCAGCATGGCCAAGGTCAAACTGGTCACGCCGAAAATGCAGGCGATTCGCGAGCGCTACAAGGGCGATCCGGCCAAGATGAACCAGGCCACGATGGAGCTGTACAAGACCGAGAAGATCAACCCGCTGGGCGGCTGCTTGCCGATTCTGGTGCAGATGCCGGTGTTTATCGCCCTGTACTGGGTGTTGCAGGCGTCGGTCGAAATTCGCGGCGCGCCATGGATCGGCTGGATCACCGACTTGGCTGCACCGGATCCTTGGTACATTTTGCCGGTGCTGTACGCGATCTCGATGTTCATCACCACCAAGCTCAACCCGGCGCCGCCCGATCCGATGCAGGCCAAGATGATGCTGTACATGCCGCTGGCGTTCTCGGTCATGTTCTTCTTCTGCCCGTCCGGACTGGTGCTGTACTGGGTGGTGAACAACGTGCTGTCGATCGGTCAGCAGTGGGTCATTACCAAGAAATTCGCGCCCGCTAAGTAATCAGTAAGGCTCGCTTCCATCAGAAAAAAATGCCGTTCAGGGAAGACTTGAGCGGCATTTTTTTGCTCGCGGCCCGTCACGCGACTCACTTACCTACAATCTCACCATGAACCTCGACTCTTCCCCCATCGTCGCCATCGCCACCGCACCCGGTCGCGGCGGCATCGGCGTGGTACGCGCCTCCGGCAAGGACCTGGGCCCGCTGATCGACGCCCTGTTCGGCGGCGCCTCCCTGCAGCCGCGCCATGCGACCTTTTTGCCTTTCAAGAGCTTGGATGGCAGCATCATCGACCAGGGCATCGCGCTCCATTTCAAGGGCCCGCATTCCTACACCGGTGAAGACGTGCTTGAGTTGCAGGGCCATGGCGGCCCGGTCGTACTGCAACTGCTGCTGGCGCGCTGCCTGGAAGCGGGCCAGGAAATCGGCCTGCGCCTTGCCGAGCCCGGCGAATTCACGCGCCGCGCCTACCTGAACGACAAGATCGACCTGGCCCAGGCCGAGGCGGTGGCCGACCTGATCGATGCCTCGACCGAGGCCGCCGCCAAGTCGGCCTCGCTGTCGCTGGCCGGCGCGTTCTCCAAGACGATCCACGCGTTGGTCGAGCAAGTGACGAGCCTGCGCATGCTGGTGGAAGCGACCCTTGATTTCCCGGAAGAGGAGATCGACTTTCTTGAAAAGTCCGACGCGCGCGGCCAGTTGGCCGGCATTGCAGAGGCGCTGGAGCGGGTGTTCCGGCAGGCGGCGCAAGGCGCGCTGCTGCGCGAGGGCTTGAACGTGGTGCTGGTGGGCCAGCCCAACGTGGGCAAATCGTCCCTGCTCAACACCCTGGCCGGCTTTGAGGCGGCGATCGTCACGCCGATTGCCGGCACCACGCGCGACAAGGTCAGCGAGACCATCCAGATCGAAGGAATCCCGCTCAACATCATCGACACGGCCGGCATTCGCGCCGTCGACGATACGCGCGATGTCGTCGAGCGCATCGGCATCGAGCGCACCTGGGGCGAGGTCGCCAAAGCGGACGTGATCCTGCACCTGCTGGACGCCGACCATGGCCCGTCGCGCGCCGACGACGCCATCGTGGCCGCGTTCCCGCCCGGCGTGCCGGTGTTGCGGATCTGGAACAAGATCGATTTGTCGGGCCATCAGCCGGCGGTCGATGTGATGGACGATGCGACCCATGTCTACCTGTCGGCGCATGAACAGTTGGGCATCGATTTGCTGCGCGCGCAGTTGCTGCGCATCGCGGGCTGGCAGCAAACGGGCGAGTCGCTGTACCTGGCGCGCGAGCGTCACCTGATCGCCCTGAAATCGGCGCGCAAGCATCTTGATCTGGCGGGAGAGCATGCGGCGCAAAATGACCAGTCGCTCGACCTGTTTGCCGAAGAACTGCGGCTGGCGCAGGCTCAGCTCTCGAGCATCACCGGCGCCTTTTCGTCCGACGATTTGCTGGGTGTGATCTTCAGCCGGTTCTGCATCGGAAAATAATATCCATTCCTATGCTGTCCAATTAATGCGGCTTCGGACGCTGCTCGCGCAGCGCCAGAATGAATAGCCAGGAAGAGATGCAAAACGGCGCGCTCAGCGCCGGCAACCCTGCAGATCGCAACAGCGGGATCATGGCGGCGGTCGCGATCGCCGCGACCGCCGCGCACAATAGCGCCGCAAGCGGGGTGCGCCAGCCAGGCTTGCCGACGATGGTCCCCACGGCGAGAGCGCTGAGCGCAGAGTTAAAACCGTAAAATCCGTGAAAGACAGCCGAATCGGCGGCGCCGATGAGCATGGCGACCAGCGATCCAGTCAAGGCACCGGCGACGGCCAGCAGCGCGGCGCGGGCCGAGTTCGCAAGCAGCCCGAGCAGGACGATGAAGCCCGCAATCAGGTCGTCTTGAAAAAAGATCTGGCCGATTCCCCGCAGAGTTCCATTCAACAGCAGGTTGCCGGTGATGCTCTGCCCGTTCGGGGACTGGTCGGTCCATGCTCTGGCCGATGCCGTTAGCCAGCGCTCGCCCAACCCGGGGACCGGGGCAGCTTGGGCATGGGCGAGGCCGAGGCCGAGAGCGCCCACCTGCATCACCAAGAGCAAAATGAGCCACAGCACGCACACGAATGGGGCGCTGAGCAGGGGCAGATGGCTGCGACCCGGACGCCGATCGAGGGCAGCGGTCAGGACGGCCGACAAGGCGCCTGCGAACGCCACGATAATCCAGAGCCCCAGATTCGGACTGAGAAAGGAAGCCAGGGCGAGGCCGGCGAAAAAGCCGTTGAACCCGTAGACCCCGCTCAGGACGAGCGCGCGCTCGGCGCCGATCGCCCATGCGACCGAGGTACTCGTGAGCAGGCCCAGCAGGGCCGCCAAGCCTAGCCATGGGGAGCTCAGAAAGACCCCGCACAGCAGAACCAGTCCGGTGTACCCGTTCTGCTGAAAAACGCTTTGACTGACGCCCAAAAAAAGGGCGCGTACACCGTCCATGGATCGGCTACCCGTCACAGAGATTGGTCCAGGCGCCAGGCGCGAGCATCCGGTCCCCCCAGCGTAGCGGGTGCTGCACATCCTGATGAAGCGCACTCACTTTGATTTTGAGAACAGCGCCGTAGCCGTCGGTCTGAACCGGTCGTATCCACCAGCCGGTGGTGGGATCCCAAATCTGAATCCCGATCCCATCAAGGCTGACGGCCACGGCCTCGTGGTAGAACTTGTCCTCGGCCAGCCAGTTGAAGTACTCGGACCCGCTGCGCCACATCCTGCGCAACTGAGCCACTGCGTGGCTCGAGAGCCTCTGTATCAGCTGCACCGGCGCGGTTTGCACCCCGCGCGACATATAAACCTCGCGCGCAAATGCGGCCAGCGCCCCGCAATCGAGTTGGTTCATCGCGATGGCGTCGCACCAGAACAGCGGCCACGGCGAAGGGCCCCATTCATAGCGCTCCGGGATCCAGCGCGGCGCCGACAGCAGCACGCTGTTTCCGCCCACCGAGTCGAGGCTATAGTCTTGGGCGATCAGCCAATTGCGCGCGGTATGGCAACAGGCCTGTCCATGGTGCGAAAAGAACGAGGCGGGATGCGAGTGCCAGGCATGGATCGTCATCTCGTCGGAAAACGGCGTCTCAGAGTCCATTGGTTTTACCCTTTCCAAAATTGTAGGCCATCGTGCTTTCATAGGCGCCCGCATCGCAGATCGCGAGCAGCTGTCCTTGCGCGATGTCGGTGCGCAGTGCGACATTGGGCGCGAGGATATCGTCCTCCATGCAAAGTCTTCCCAGAATCCTGGCCTTGCCGCGCGCCATCGGCTGCCATTCGCCCGTCATGTCATCCCTTTGCAGGATGCGATGAGGGTACTGCAAAGCGAGCGGCAGCTCGGCGATCGAGCCATCGACCACGATTTCCTTGGGCCATCCCCAATTGCGCCGCACTTCGAGCACGCGCACCGCGAGCGCCATCGAATGCTGGACCATGGCTTTGCCAGGCTCGAGGACGAATTCGCGCAAGCCTGGCAGCGCTTCGCGGGCCTGCCGCACGGCGTTGCCCAGCTCCGGAATGAGCTCGTTTTCGAAATCTTCCGGGAACCAGCCGCCGCCAATATCGATGCACTCGACTGCCCGCTCCGCGCAGGTTTCGATCGCCCTGGCGCACCGCAACGACGATTCATACAGCTTCCACCATTGCCCGATCCCGAAAAAATTGCTGGCCACGTGGAAATGGCAGCCAAGGCGGATGGACGGCGGGAGCGCCCGCAGCAGTTCGATCATTTCGCCGAAAAGCTCATGCGACGCGACCGGGATGCCGAAACGGGAAATAAGTTGAGGACCGCGCAACCTGACGCCGATGATGTGCGCGAGATTCTCCCCGCGCGCCGCGCGCTGTGCAACCTGGCGCAACTCCTCGATCGAATCGCAGATCATCGCGTGCACTGGATGGGCCCGGATTGGCCGTGGCCAACCCTTGGCCGGGCCGTTCAGAATGATTTGTTCAGGGAGAAATCCCAGCTCGAGCGCCGCGGCCACCTCGAGCTCACTGATCGCTTCGGCCAGAAAGCCTTGGCCGCGGGCCAGTTCGATCAGGCGTTGGTCCGGGTTGGTCTTGATACTGTAAGCGACCCTCACGGTGCAGCCGGGGCCCGAGGCGGCACGTGCGGCTGTTGCAATCCGGCTGAAGCTTTGTGCCGTGGTACGCGGCAACAGGAACCGGTAGGGCGTCTGGACCTGATCCAGATCGGCATCGCCGACGTCTTCGATGAAGCTGGCCGGAGCGCTCGCCAGCGCTTCGGCCGGCTCCGACGCGCCCGCTGGGGCTGCGCGGCGCCGAAGCGCATGGAGCTTGCGTGCCAACATCGGCATCCCCGACGGATATTTACTTGAAGGATACTGGTTGCCGTTCAGCGGCTCTTGCAGAGGCGACAGCGGATAACCGGAGCGCACCGGTATTTCGAGCACGATGCGCACGAACTCGCTTGATTGCGGTTCAGCCTTGCACATGGCAATTCCGCTCGCTGCCTCGACCAGGCGGCCCACCAGATTGCGCCCGGCCAGGGTCGCCCCGTGAATCCAGGCGGGGAACCTCGGATTCATCTCCATCAGCCAGAGCGCTCCGGCCGGGTCGCGGATCATTTCCAGCTCGGCGCCGCCGGTCCAATTTAGCGCAGCCACGATTTCCCTGAGTGGGTCGAGCAACTCTGGGACCGGATCGTCGACACACCCGCCCCAGGTCTTGCCCTCGGGAGTGATCTCGCGCTTGACCATATGCACGGCATCGAGAAGGCGACCCCGGTAGGCACTAAAGCACAGCGATTCCTCGAGGCCGCGCACGTGGGCTTGCACAAACAGGTTTTCAGTGCCCCAGGTTGATTGGAACGCTGCGCGCAGCGACACCAGCGCCGGCCATGAGTTCACCTGGGCCGCGTCGTAGTACGGGCCCTTGAGCCAGATTTTCCATCCGTGCCTGCGGCCGAAGGCGTGCAGCCTGTCGTCAGGTTCGATGGTGGACAGGAAAGGCGGTATCCCGACCGGAAGCCCGCGGTGGGCCGGGACGGCGGGCTTGGCGATCTGGTCGAGCGCCTTGGAAGTCGCGATAAGCAACCTCGGATGCGGCTCTAAGGCTTGGGCTGCCCACAGGATTTCAAGGTCCAGGCACGAAATCCAGTACGATCCTTCCTGCTCGATGCGATCGTGGAGTTGGGCCGCGTGAACGTCCAGATCAAGCTTGTTCCACGGTTGCTGCAGCCAGACATCGTCAAACTCCGGTGCATGGATCCCGCTGCTGCGATTCGAGTAATCGACTCCGATCAGGGTGGCATCGGGATAGGCGAGACGCAGGGACCGTGCCACGCCGACTCCCGCAGACGGGTTCGGGCCGCAGTGCAGCCCACTGATGTAAATTCTCAATATGGTCTCCTCTTCGACGCGAAAGCCGGCGTGAATACGCGTTCTCTAGCAAGGGGCCGATAGCCCGTTGCGCTCCCGGATCGAGGGCGGGATCGCTTGCAATGAAGTTATTTGGCTTGCAAAAAGTTCATATAACTTATATAACTATTCGCTCTTCCGGTACTTGACTTTTTACAGGATCAGAACGCTTTGGGCCGGTCGAACGGGCGCCATGTGACCGGCCTGGTGGCGCCATGCCCGATCTGCCCGTTTGCGCGCGAAGGCGGTTTGGTAGCGAAACTGCTATCATGGCCGCGCCGCTGGACGCCCCGCCTGTCGAGCCAGCCCATGCCAGCGCCAGAAAGGAACGTTTGATGCCGCACTCCTCCCCCAGCCCCTCGCCCGCGGTACCTGTTGTGGCCGAACACGGCGCCGCCTTGCGCTGGTACCTGATCCTGACCGCCGCGCTGTGCGGCGCACTGGTGATGGTGATCGAAGTGCTCGGCTCGCGCGTGATCGGGCCGTTCTTTGGCGTGAGCCTGTTCGTCTGGACCTCGCTGATCACGGTCACGCTGGTGGCGCTGGCGGCCGGTTATGCAGCCGGCGGCTGGCTGGCCGACCGCAGAAGCTCGCCCGATTACCTGTACGCGATCATCCTCGTCGCGGGTTTGCTGACGGCGGCGACGCCGCTGTTCAAGGCAGCCGCGCTGAAGGCGTGCCTGCCGCTTGGTCTGCGCTTCGGTTCGCTGGCCAGTGCGGTCCTGCTGTTTGGCCCGGCCCTGTTTCTGCTGGGCTGCGTGTCGCCCTATCTGGTGCGGATCGCCGCGCGCGAACTGAAAAACATCGGCCGCACGGTCGGCAATCTGTATGCGATCTCGACCGCAGGCAGCTTCGTCGGAACGGTGGCCACCGGCTTTTTTCTGATCGCCTACCTGGGCGTGAACAAGATCTTCGTGCTGGCCGGCTTTCTGCTGATATTGCTTAGCGTCGGCTACTTCGTGCTGTTCCGCCGCAAGTGGGCGGTGGCGGCGCTGCTGATCGTGCCGTTCCTGCTGGCGCCGGCCGAGCGCGTCACCGCCAAGGTGCTGGCCGACGGCACGCGGGTACATTTGAAGTCGCAGCGCGACAGTTTTTACGGCGACTTGCGGGTGGTCGATTATTCCGGTCCGCAAATGCGCACCCGCGAATTGCTGATCGATGGCTTGGCGCAGGGCGGGGTCGATCAGGCCAACGGGCTGTCGGTCTATGAGTATACCTACCTGATGCAGTTCGTGCCATATGCGCTTAATCCGAACGGCAAGAACTGCCTGGTGGTTGGCCTCGGCACCGGCATCGTGCCCACCTGGTATGCGGCCCAAGGCATCCATACCGACGTGGTCGATATCGATCCGGAGGTGGCCAGTTTGGCGCGCCAGTATTTCGGGCTCAAACCCAACATCACGGTGCACATTGAGGATGCGCGCTATTTCCTGGGCCGCAGCACCCAGCGCTACGACTATGTGGTACTCGACGTGTTCAGCGGCGACACCACGCCGGGCCATGTGCTGAGCCTGGAAGCGATGCGCCTGTTGAAGGCGCGCATGACGCCGGACGCGGTGTTGGCGATCAACCTGATCGGCTCGCTGGGCGAGCGCGGCTTCATGACGGCATCGGTGGTCAAGACGGTTCAGGCGGTATTCGGCCAGGTGCAAACGCGTACGCTGTTCCCCACCGATGGACCGGCCCCCAGTGGCAACGTGGCGATCATCGCCCATGACGGCCCGGCGCGCCCCTTACGCGCGGATTTGGTCGCCGCTTTCCCGGTGCATCCGATGGCCGCCGCCGGCGTGCGCCAGGGTATGCAAAACATCTACCGTTTCCCCGCCGGCACCCCGGCCATGGTGCTCACTGACGACTACAACCCGATTGACTTCTACGACCTGTGGATCAAGGAAAGGCTGCGCCGCTCGATCCTGGATACGACAGACTGGGATATCTTGCTGGGTTGAGTTTGCTGGGGCCGATTTCGCTGGGCCGGGGCGGCGCATGCGGCGACCGGAATCGCACCGGCTGCGCTCGCCGCGGAACGGTTCCGCACAAGCCGGGTCAAATTCGGCATGGGCGCGCTTTACATTGGGATCGCGGGATGGCGTTACGCGCCGTGGCGAGGCGTGTTCTACCCAGAGGGTCTGAAACAGGATCGTGAGTTGGAATACGCCTCGCGCGCACTGCCGACGATCGAACTGAACGGCTCGTTTTATGCGCTGCAGCGTCCGGAAAGCTACGCCGCCTGGTATGCCGCCACACCGCCCGACTTTTTGTTCAGCATCAAGGGCAATCGTTTCATCACCCATATCCTCCGCTTGCTCGACATCGACCAGCCGCTCGCGAACGTGTTTGCCTCCGGCGTATTCAACTTGCGTGAAAAGCTGGGGCCGTTCCTGTGGCAGTTTCCGCCAAGTTTCCGTTACGATTCCGAGCGGATCGAGCATTTCTTGAGCCTGCTGCCGCACGATACGGAGCAGGCACAGGTGCTTGCGCGGCAATGCGAGCCGCGCATGGCGGGCCGCAGCCAGCTCGAGATCGACACCAAACGGACGCTGCGTCATGCAATGGAAGTGCGCCATCCAAGCTTTGTCGATGCGTCGTTCGTGGCGCTGCTGCGCAAGTATAACGTTGCGCTGGTGGTCGCCGATACGGCCGGAAAATGGCCCTACCTGGAAGACGTCACCGCCGATTTCATGTACCTGCGCCTGCACGGCGACAAGGAACTGTATGCCAACGGCTACAACGAGGAGGCGCTCGATCGCTGGGCCGCACGGATCGGCGCCTGGCGCGCAGGGACCCAACCAGAGGATGCCCATGTAACCTCGGACACGCCCCCGGCCAAGAGTACAAGCCGCGATGTTTTCTGCTATTTCGATAACGACATCAAAGTGAAAGCCCCGTTTGACGCACGCCGGTTGATCGAAAAACTGGGCCTGCATCCGGCGGCCGCAGCCAGCCCAAGCGCAGACAAGTAATCTGCAACGCCAATCCTGCTATGATTTGTGCAGCTTGGATGCAGTTTCAGCGGCGACACCATTGAAGTCATGGTTCTGCGTACGCTGATGGCGTGAACAATCACCGGGCTTGAGAATTCTCATGCCTGCGATTTTCCACCGAAGTAATCTTTGCTGAGAGACTTGGTGTACTGTCAAGAAAGGGGTGAATCTTGGAAACGATACAAGCGAGCGTTTCAGACACGGGAGCAGGTAACGAACTGCCCGCGCCAGGGATTCCCGCGCGGGCCAGGCACACATTGCCGCCCAAGGGATCTTGCTGGTATTGCGAAAAACCGCTCGATAGCGTCAAACGGTTCTGTGGCAAGAATTGCGCTGACTCGTTCGACGAGGAAGCCGAGTACAACCGCTAAAGGTGCAGCAGCCTGCTGCGCCGTCCCCGTTCCCGTCCTCCTGATAAGCTGTGGGCCAAGGCCAGCGTCACTACACGATCCATGCATCAAGCAAGGGCGCTGATCGCAGACCCGTCAGCCAAATCTGTCTTCGCCTGCATAATCTGTCTGCCGCGCCCGGTGCGGCTGGAACCGCCGAAATTGATATGTGCTTACCTGGTTGTAAACGACCAGTTGCGGGTAACAGGAACCGTGTCGATGGTGCCAGTGAAAGCGACATCGTAGGTAGTATTGCG
>JANPCW010000074.1:0-1503 GCA_031431155.1 Janthinobacterium sp.
CCTCGATGAAAAGTTATTCATGAAATTGCCTGGACCAGACCAAGCAATGGCTTTGCTCGTACTAAGCAAACGGGTAGACGCATATCGAACGAACAAGTTCCGCGCTGCGGCGAAATTTATGATCTCGGATGGGGAAGGGATGGGCCGCACGAGGATGCGCGACCCGATCGAAAACATATGCCGCCAAGGGGGACTTGGCGCGGCTGAGTTGATTATTCGCTTGCCACCTGCAATACCAGCTTGCCGAAGTTTTTGCCTTCAAACAGCATCAACAGGGCGTCAGGGAAGTTTTCGATGCCCTTGACGATATCTTCGCGGCTCTTGAACGTGCCTTCCTTGATCCACTTGGCCATGGCCGCTACCCCGAGCGGGTAACGGTCGGCGTAGTCGAACACGACGATCCCCTCCATCCGGGCGCGGTTCACCAGCAGCGACAGGTAATTGGCCGGCCCCTTGACCGGTGTCGTATTGTTGTATTGCGAGATTGCGCCGCAGATGACGATGCGCGCCTTGAGATTGATCCGGGTCAGGGCCGTATCGAGGATGTCGCCGCCGACGTTGTCGAAATACACGTCCACGCCGCTTGGACAATGCGCCTTCAGACCATCCTTGAGCGCGCCACTCTTGTAATCGATGCAGGCATCGAAGCCCAGTTCATTGACCACGAAATCGCACTTTTCTTTGCCGCCGGCAATGCCGACCACGCGGCAGCCAAGATGCTTGGCAACCTGGCCGACCACCATCCCGACCGCGCCCGCGGCGCCCGAGACGAGCACGGTCTCGCCAGCGCGCGGTTGTCCCACTTCAAGCAAACCGAAATAACCGGTCATGCCGGGCATGCCCAGCGTGTTCAGGTAAGTGGGCAACGGCGCCAGCGATGGATCGACCTTGTAGAACCCGGCACTGCGGTCGTCGGCCGCGCCGGCCCAGTATTGCTGGACCCCGATGCCGCCGTTGACATGGTCGCCCACCGCGAACTTGGGCGATTTGGAGGCTTGCACCACGCCAATCCCGCCGGCCCGCATCACCTCGCCGATGGCCACCGGGCGGATGTAGGACTTGGCGTCATTCATCCAGCCGCGCATGGCCGGATCGAGCGACAGATACAGGGCCTTGACGAGAATCTCGCCATCCCCGATCTCGCGCACGGGCTCGGTCACTTGCTGCCAGTCGCTGTTTTTCGGCAGCCCGACCGGACGTGCGGCGAGGCGAAATTGCTGATTCATCAGGGCGCTCGTTGTCATGTTTTTTCCTTAAGAAAGTCGATAAATTCTACTATACCCGTAAATTTGCACGACCGTTCTATTTTCTGTATTGTTGCGATTCCACGCAGGCGTGCGACAATACCGTCCGCATACTGGTAGCGCACTGATGCGGGCCAACCAGGGCGCCGCCCGCACCGAGGCGCCCCGCTTTTTTTCGATAACGACATCATGACGCATCCTCAATATATCTTGACCCTGTCTTGCCTCGACCAGCGCGGGATCGTTCATCGCGTGTCCG
>JANPCW010000075.1:0-7273 GCA_031431155.1 Janthinobacterium sp.
CCAGCACAACGACCGCGTGATCCCGGGCCGGGCCTTGATCGCGCCCGGCGGCAAGCACATGCTGCTGCGCCGCAACGGCGCGCAATACCATGTCGAGGTGATCGACGGGCCGCTGGTGAACCGGCACCGGCCCTCGGTCGACGTATTGTTCCGCTCGGTGGCCAAATGCGCCGGCGCCAATGCGCTGGGCGTGATCATGACCGGGATGGGCGACGACGGCGCGGCCGGCTTGCGGGAGATGCGCAAGGCGGGCGCCCGCACCATCGCCCAGGATGAGGAAAGCTGCGTGGTCTACGGCATGCCCAAGGAAGCGGTCAAGCGCGGCGCGGTCGACAAGACCGTTCCCTTGAGCGCGATCGGGCGCGAAATTGTGCAGCAATTGTATGTCGTGGCTGCCGTACCAAGTTGCTGCTAGGACGCAGCTCGGGGAGCAATTCATGGGCCGCCACAATTTTCGTACGTGACCACGCGGCTCTCGGGTTGCCCGTTAACGCATCCGCACGCCAGACAAGGCGGGCTTGCAGGTTCGAAATGCCCTGCTGTTGATAATACGCAACCATGAGTGTTAAAAAAGTTGCAAATGAGATACACATTGAAGTGGTTAGCGCTTAATGCTGATATGCTTTGTTGCGGATAGAAAACTTTATTTTTTACAATTAAATTGTTTTTAAAGCCACATGGCGTCAAATTGACGATTTTTTGCCCGAAAGTCATTTTGATGTTTCGTTCATAATGGGGGAGTCTAGAGATGAAGAATAATTTTGCAGCAGCCGGATTGATGATCGCCGGCTTGTTTCTTGCCGGCGCCGTCCAGGCAGAGGTTGGCCTGACAGGTGGCGTCGGCACGACAGGCTTGGGTTTGCGTCTCACGGTTCCGGTTCAAACCAATTTGAATGCACGCGTTGGTTTTGGTTATCTGAACTATTCATACACCGGGAACACCAGCGATGTAAATTATGATTTTAAGATGAAGCTTCAAACGCTAGATGCCTTGTTGGACTACTTTCCAATGAACAATCGATTTCGCTTGAGCGGCGGTGTTGTCTATAATGGCAACAGAATTGACACCGTAGCTAAATCGAACAGTGTCGGGACCTATGAATTTGGCGGTAATACCTACCGTGCCACTGACGTGGGTACAGTCAAAGGCAACATAGACTTCCGTAAAGCTGTGCCTTACCTCGGGATTGGCTGGGGCAACGCTGTTGCAAAAGACAATGTCTGGGGCGTGTCGACCGACTTCGGCGTCATGTTCCAAGGCTCTCCGAAAACATCTCTTACGTCCAGTGATTGCAAACTGTCTGCCGCCGGCTGTACGCAGCTAAGAAACGACATTGCAGCCGAAAATATCAAATTGACCGACGAGGTAAGTTCCTTCAAAGCATATCCAGTATTGCGCGTCGGCGTAAGCCGTAAGTTCTGATTGCGCCGGCGGCGCACGCATGCAGCTGATCCAATATCCTTGGAGCAAGCTGCGGTTCGAACGGTCAACCAGGAACCACACCAGTGATGACCGGCAACGACCAAAAGCAACACGGGAGCATCCCTACGCCATCGTTGATATACGCAGCGGCGACGTCTGGGCGCGCCAGGTCAAGCTTGTCGATAGCGCCTCGCGGTCGTACAATGCCGACGTGATCCTGGCGCCGTCCGGCAGCCATGCTGCTGCGACCCAACGGCGCCCAGTATTATGTCGACGTGATCGACGGGCGGGCTTGTTGCAAGGAGGCAGTTCGGGTGAGCACTTCATGGCACCACAACTTGGCCATCCACCACATTGATGACGCGATCGCAACGCTCGGCCAGCGCCATGTTATGGGTCACCATCAAGAAGGTCGTGCCGCTGTCGGCATTGACCTTGCGCATCAGTTCAAACACCGTGTCGGCCGACTTGGTATCGAGGTTGCCGGTGGGCTCGTCGGCCAAAATTAGCGGCGGGTTCAAGGCCAGCGCGCGCGCAATCGCAACCCGTTGTTGCTGGCCGCCCGACAGGTTGGCGACCAAATTGTCTTGCCATTGCTCCAGACCGACTTGCTTGAGCAGGATGCGCGCCCGTTCACGCATGGCGGCGTCGGGGCGTCCACGCTCCAGCAGGATCGGCATCATCACATTTTCCAGCGCCGTAAAGGCCGGCAGCAAATAATGAGACTGGAAGATGAACCCGATCGCGTGGCCGCGCAATTGGGTCAGCTGGTCATCGTTCAAGGTGCTCGTTTCCTGGCCTGTGATGAACAGTTTCCCGCTGCTCGGACGGTCCAGCAAGCCCATGATGTTGAGCAGCGTGCTCTTGCCCGAGCCGGAGGGGCCGATCAGCGCCACGAACTCGCCTTTGCCCAGCGCCAAGTCGATGCCGTGCAACACCTCGGTTTCGGCCGGGGTGCCCACCGCATAGGATTTTTTCGCGCCTTCCAGGCGCAGCACCGTCATCGCCTCAGCCACGGATCGCCACCACGGGATCAAGCCGCGCGGCCCGGATCGCCGGGGTGGTCGCGGCCAGCAAACCGGTCAGGGTGGCAACGGCAGCGGCCCACACAAACAGCTGCGGCTCGGTGCTGATGACAAACAGGGGCGTGCCGTCGGGATTCTTGGCCACCAGCCGCCACGCCGCCAACAAGCCCATGCCGAAGCTCGATCCGGCCAGCGAACCGAGCAATCCGACGATGGCGCCCTGAATCAGGAACACCCGCATCACCTGGCCGCGCGAGGCGCCCATGGCGCGCAGGATGCCGATCTCCTTTTGGCGCTGCACCACCGACACCACCAGCACGCTGGCAATCCCGGCTGCCACCGAGAGCCCGACGAACACGCGAATCAGGATGCTGGAAAAAGTCTGGGCCTGCATGCCTTGAAAAAACTCCCGGTTGAGCGCTATCCAACTCAGCGCTTCCAGCCCCGTTTCGTTGGCGACCGATCGGGCGATGGCTTCTGCCTGGTACGGGTCCGCCACGGTCAGGTCGATGCTCGACACGGCGCCCACCATGTTGAGCAGGTTTTGCGCGGTGGACAGCAAGACATAGGTGTTGCGCAGATTGGCGATCCGATTGCCCAGATCAAACAGGCCGACGATGGTCAGCGTCAAAGTGCCCCCGGCAGCGGTCGAGACCCGCAGTTTGTCGCCCTGTTGCACGCCCAGTTCCTTGGCCAGTTCGGTGCTCACGAGCATATCGGCGTTGCTCATGCGATAGGTTCCCGACACCATTTTTTCCGGCAAGGGCACCATCTTGATGTACTGTTCCGGCTCGATGCCGATCAACGTGATGCCCTGGTTGGCGGCGCCGCGCACCACAAAGGCGGGGCCGGAGGCGCTCACGGAAACGGCGCTGACATCGGGCCGGCGCTGCATCTGGCGGCGCACTTTTTGCCACTGGTCGACCGAACTGATGCGCTGGGATGGTTTTTGTACGGTCGCGATGATGGTTTGCCCCGGGCTGGCGCCGCTCAAGGGCGTGGCCACTTGCTTGGGCGACTCCAGCGTCAGGTGCGGCTGCGAACTCAATACGCGCCGAAACAGATTTCCCTGCAGGCCAGTGAGCAGCGCCGACATGAAAACGATCACGCCAACGCCAATGGCAACGCCGCTGATGATGAACACCGATTGGACCCGTCCTTCGCGCAGGAAGCGAATCGCGGCGATCCATTCGAAGGGCAGCAGGCGATTCAATCCGAACCTTTCGGCGCGACCGAACGGGAGCGGATGCGGGTCCCCTCCGCTAGCGCCACCCCGCCGGCGGGCAGAATGTGCTCGCCTTGCTGCAAGCCGGACAGAATTTCGATCTGGCGTTCGCCCCGCACCCCCAGCTTGAGCAGCTTTTTGTGTGCCTTGCCGGCGCTCACGGCCATCACCCACGGCGCGGCGCCGGCCGCGTCATGAATCGCATCGGCCGACAACACGAGGGCATCGGTTCGGCGCGCAACTTCAATATCGACCGATACCGTCATATCCTGGCGCAAGTAGGCCGGCGGCGCGGGCACGTCGAGCTTGACTTCGACCGAGCCCCGTTGGGCATCGATGCCGGGGTTGATGTAGACCACCTCGGCCTTGAACTTCTGGTCCGGATAGGCATCCGTTGCGGCCAGCGCGTTTTGCCCCAGCGCCAGATAGCGCAGATTTTTCTCGTCGATTTGCAACACCAATTGCGTCTTGCCGGAAGGCGAGAGCAGCATCAGGGCCTTACCCGGCTGCACGATATTACCGCGCTCGACGTTGCGTGATATTAGCGTGCCGTCGCTTGGCGCGGAAATGATCGTGTGGCGCCAGCGCGCTTCGGCTGCGCGCGCGCTGGCGCGGGCTTGCTGCAATCCGGTTTCGGCCAGCGCGTAGTCGCTGCCATCGGATCGATTGGCCCGGGCTTGCAATTGGGCGGTCTTGACCTGGCTTTCGGCCACCTCGAGACTGCGCTTGGCGTCATCGAGTTGGGCTTTGCCGACGAAGCCTGTTCCGACCAATTGCTCGGTTCTGTCATATTGTTTCTTGACATTGGACAGCGTGGCTTGCGCCTGGGCCAGCGCTTGCTGGGCCAGCGGACGGCTTAATTCTTGAATCTGACGCAAGCGCGCCTGGGCTTGATCGGTGGCCGCCCTGGCTTGGTCCAGCGCCGCTTTTTGGTCGGCATTTTCCAAGACAATCAGCGTTTGTCCCGCCTTCACCACTTGACCTTCCGCGACGGGAAGCGCCGCAACGGCACCGGTAACCTGGCTGCCGATCTCGATGCGGGCAGGCGCTTCTGCTCTGCCGCTGGCAACCACGGTTTGAATCAACAGCCCTTTCGACACCGTCAACGTTGCCACCTTCCGGCCCAGCAGCTTGGGGCTCACCCAGTATCCCAGCGCAGCCACCGCCAGCACGGCAAATAATATGGACCAACGCCGGTGCTTAATTGCCAGCAGAGCTTGTGAACGAGTCATTGCAATTTTCTTCTTGAATAAATGCCTGGGTGAATCAGCGCCCCGATGAATCCCCGCTGTTGCGGAGATCACCAATGCGGGGCAGTGTCCGGTACTGCCCGATCGGTCCTTACCCCGGCGCCACGCCACCGCACGGGCGCGCCGACTCGTTTGCCTCCTGCGGTGTTTCGTAGATATGCGCAGCCAGGCCGCGATCCCCGAGCGCCGCGCCCAGTTTGAGGCGCATGAAGGCGCTGGTGGTGTAGCGCGAAACATGGGTGTAATACTTGTCGCTGAGCTGCTTGACCATCGCCGCGTACTCATCGACCACGCTTTCGTCGATTTGGAAGGCGTCGTAATTGACCACCACGGCAATTTTCTTGCCGATCGACCTGCACAGCTGTTCGGCCGCACGCCGGATATCCTCGACATCCTTCTTATTGCGCACGCGCAAACCCTGGAAATTGTAATAGGCAGTCGCTTTACCGGCCTCGTACTGCATCCGGTCCACCAGGCTGATCGACAGCAGCGCGTCCTTCAGCTGCATCGGTTCCGGCTGGAAAATGCGCAAATCCATCGGCTGCGGATTATTGATAATCGGCTTGAAGTCCATCTGGCCCAGGATATCCTTGTCGATATCGATGCCGGGTGCCACTTCGACCAGTTCGAGCCCCTGCGGCGTCAGCCGGAACACGCAGCGCTCGGTCACGTACAGCACGTTCTGGCCGCTGCTGGCCGCATACGGCCCGCTGAAGGTGACTTGTTCGATCCGGTTGACGAACTTGCGCGCGCGTCCTTCCTGCACGATGTTCACGCGCCCGTTCTCAATTGCGACCTTCAGGCCGCCGGCGGTGAAGGTGCCGACAAACACCACGGTGCGGCTATTCTGGGTGATATTGATGAAGCCGCCGGCGCCGGCCAGCTTGGGCCCGAAGCGGCTGACATTGATGCTGCCGGCCTGATCGCACTCGGCCAGCCCGAGGCAGGCCAGGTCGAGTCCGCCGCCATCGTAGAAATCGAATTGCTGGTTCATGTCGATCACGGCATCCGGATTGGTGGCCGCGCCGAAATTGACGCCGGACGCCGGCATCCCGCCGATCACGCCGGGCTCGGCTGTCAGGGTCATGTATTTCAGGATTTTTTCTTCATTGGCCACCGCCGCCACCCCTTCCGGCATGCCGATGCCCAGGTTGACCACCGCATTGGGCCGCAGCTCGAACGCGGCGCGCCGCGCAATCACCTTGCGCTCGTCCAGCGCCATCGGCGCGATCGCATCGAGCGGCACCCGCACTTCGGCCGAGAAGGCCGCGTTATAACTGCCATTGAGATTTTGCGGATGGTTTTCCGGCTGCGCCACCACTACGCAATCGACCAGGATCCCCGGCACCTTGACCCGGCGCGGATTGAGCGAGCCGTGATCGGCGATGCGCTCGACCTGGGCGATCACGAAACCGCCGCTGTTCTTGGTCGCCGTCGCAATGGCCAGCGCATCCTGGGTCAGGGTTTCGCGCTCCATCGTGATATTGCCTTCCGGGTCGGCGCTGGTGCCGCGGATAAACGCCACCGAGATCGGAAAGGTCTTGTAATACAGCAGTTCCTTGCCGCCAAGATTGATCACCTCCACCAAGTCTTCACTGGTCTTGCTGCCGATCTTGCCCCCTTCGAGGCGCGGATCGACAAAGGTGCCAAGCCCGACCTTGGAGGCGGTGCCCGGCAAGCCGCACGCGATGTCGCGGTACAGGTGCGAAATCACGCCCAGCGGCAGGTTATACGCTTCGACCTTGCTCTCGAGTGCCAACTTGCCGATCTGCGGCACCAGTCCATAATGACCGCCGATTACGCGCTTGAGCATGCCCTCGTGCGCCAGGTGGTTGGCGCCGCCCGTGGCGCCATCGCCGGGACCGCCGCCGAACAGCAGCGTCAGGTTGTTTGGCGAGCCGCTGTTCAGAAAACGCTGTTCCAGCGCCAGGATCAACTCGACCGGCACGCCGTTGCTGCCGAAGCCGGAACAGCACAGGGTGTCGCCGTCGCGCAAGATCGCGATCGCGTCCGCCGCCGATACAACTTTTTTTCTCATGGAACTACCTTTCGTAACTGAATAAATGGCGCTGCAGCGCGCCCCGCGTTGAATGATCCACGCCAACGATCCGACCCAACATTGTAAGCTGTACCACAGGGGAACAGTGGCTTTCCGGGGCGCGCTCGCGCACGCTCAGTGCATGCCTTGTGCAACCGGCTCGCGGAGTCGAATCGCGATCCCTAAAAAGCGCTGTACACGCGACAAAATGTGCTTGCATTTTGCGGTTACATATCATATTGTGCAATGCACAAAACGAAAAAACGGTGCAACCTTGACGTCGCCACACAAAAAAAGCAGCCTCGTCGCCCT
>JANPCW010000076.1:0-2273 GCA_031431155.1 Janthinobacterium sp.
CGGGGCCGGTCGCCATCGAAAACACATTGTTTGAAAACAGGCCCTGCTCGGTGTTCATGACGACGAACTTGTCGCCTTCCAAGCGTGCGAGACCATTGTTGGTGCCGATCCACAGTTTCCCGGCATCATCCTGATGCAGCATGAACACATGGTTCCCCGGCAAGCCATCCTTGACCGTGTAGTTGCGCCAGGTCTTGCCGTCGAAACGGGCCAGTCCGCCGCCCCAGGTGCCGGCCCAGACCACGCCATCGCGGTCCACTTGCAGCGCAACAATATAGTTCGGGTTGTAGGCGACATTGATTCCCTTGAGGCCCATTTCCTCTTTTTGTTTCGCATGATGCACGGAAACCTTGGCCGGGTCATTGTCGAACTTGATATCATCCTTGACCAATTCAAATGCCGCACCGAGGCCCTTGGCGTGGTTCCAGTTGTCCCACTTGCCATTCATGTAGCGCGCCAAGCCGCCTTCGGTCGCCATCCAGATTTCACCATTCTTGCCTTCGGCCAGACCATAGACCCAGTCGTTGGGCAAGCCATTTTTGGTGTTTTCAACTGTGAACAGGTCCCATTTCGAGCGATCCTTGAGCGCCCCGCCACGGATTCGGTTGGCGCCCGACCAGGTGGCGACCCACACGTCGCCATTTTTGGTCGTCAGCGCGCCATACACGAAGGCGTCGCCCAGGCCGTCGGGAATGTTGAAGTTTTCCCATTTATCGTTGGCCGCATCGTACAGCGACATACCGCCGCCATAGGTGCCGACCAGGATCCGGTTGCCCAGCTTGCTGACGTGGAAGATGCCGTTCGACAGCAAGCCGTTGCGCGCGTCGAACAAGCGGTATTCGTCATTGGTCGTGTCATACCGGATCACGCCGCCCGACGTGCCGACCCACAGCAATTTGCCGTCCAGCAGCATCGATTTGACATTGCGGTTGCCGACTTGAAAATGGGTGAACTTGGCGTTCGGGTCCACTTGCACTTTGCCCTGCTGCTGCGGCCCGTTTTGCCCACCTTGCGCGCCCGCTGCGGCTTGCCCAGGAATGGCCGGATGATTGGCCGACATCTGCGCGCCCGGTATCAATTTGCCGGCGATCGGCAAAGCGCCCTGCGCGGCGGGCGCCTGTTTTTGTCCCGCATAGTAAGCGCCGCCAACCAAGCCAGTCACGCCCACCAAGGCTGCCACGATGAGTCCGATCGATTTCTTATTCACTTGCGCCATATAATTCCCTATTTTCCTTTTGATGTACCGACGTGTGCGACGCCGCGTCTGGTGCCGGCCCAGATATCCCCGTTCGGGGCAACCGCGAGCGCATACACATTATTGTCGAGCAGTCCGGTCCGGCTGTCGATGCTACTCCAGGTCTTGCCGTCGTAGCGCGTCAAACCATGGTTGGTGCCGAACCAGTAAACGCCCTTGGCATCTTGCACAATGCTGTAGACGATGTCGCCGGCCAAGCCATCCTTGACCGTGAAGTTGGTCCATTTCTTGCCGTCGAAGCGGCTCACGCCACCGCCCCAGGTACCGGCCCAGATCGATTGATCGGCCGCCACCAGAATCGAGAACACATAGTTCGGATTGTAGGTGGGCGCCCCGTCTTTCGAATTGAGGCCCAGATCGTGGCGCGAACGCGTGCCCACACCGGTATTCGGACTGGCCAGCAGTTTGTTCGGATTGTCGGCGCCAAGGCCGTCCTTGTGGGTCCACGAGCGCCACGTCTTGCCGTTGAACATGGAGACGCCGCCCTCGGTGCCGAACCAGACCTGATCGCGCGCATCGACGCCCAGACCATACACCCATTCGTTAATCAATTCCTTGACGTAGGTGCGAAATTTCAGGGTCTTCAGGTCGACCTGATTCACGCCGGCCCAGGTGCCGATCCATAAGTCGCCATTTTTCTGGCTGGCGAACGAATAGATCCAGTAATCGGCCAGGCCATGCATGGGAAAGTAGGTTTTCCATTTGCCATCGCGATAGCGCGATACGCCGCCGGCATTGGTACCAAACCACTTGTAGCCTTGCTGGTCGATGCCGATGGCGAACACGTATTCGTTGGCCAAGCCGTCGGCGCGGGTGAACGTGCGGCGCAGCTTGCCCGATGCCACGTCGATCTCATGCACGCCCTTCGAGGTCCCGATCCACAGCGCACCGGCCTTTTGCTCGACGGCCAAGGCACGCACATACACGTCCTCGCCGACGTTGAAGGTTTCAATCACCTTCGGCTGGAGCGGGTTAGTTGGGTTAACGGCCGCCGGCTTGCTCTGGGCATGGGCAGCGC
>JANPCW010000077.1:0-4586 GCA_031431155.1 Janthinobacterium sp.
CTATAGCCGCCACCCACCACCACCACCTTGGGGCCACGGCCTGTACTGGCGCTGCTGGCGCAACCAGACATGGCACCCAGCAGGCCCACGCCCCCCAGGACGGAGGCCGCACCGGCCCCGGTTGCCTGTACAAATTGACGACGTTTCATGCGGGGCTCCTTATGCGTTGCTGTCGTGAGGCTGGTGCATCCAGGCGGCGTGCTTGGGCGCTTTCTTGGTGACGGCCCATTCGTCGAGCATGGCCCATTTGACGTCGTCGAGTTTATTCATCATCTCCGGCGTACCGGTGTTGACGGCCAGTTCCAGGCGGTGGCCGCTCGGGTCAAAGAAATAGATCGACTGGAAGATCGTATGGTCGGTCGGGCCAATTACAGCGATGCCGTCCGCCTCAAGCCGCACCTTGGCCGCCAGCAGCTGGTCCATCGAATCGACTTCCAGCGCCAGATGCTGGACCCAGTCCGGCGTGTTCTGATCGCGCGCCATCGTCGGCGTGTTCGGCAGCTCGAAAAAAGCGAGCACGTTGCCGGCGCCGGCGTCGAGGAAGACGTGCATGTACGGATCGGGCGCACCGGTCGAGGGCACCTTGTCTTCGGCGATCGCCAGCACGAACTGCATGTTCAGGTACTTCTCATACCACAACACGGTTTGCCTGGCGTCGATGCAGCGATAGGCAACGTGGTGAATTTTTTTAATCTGCATGATGGCCTCCAGTTTTCACTATTAGAGTCCAATTTTGACTATCATACAAACAATATTTACGGCGCGATTTATCGGAAAAACTTATGAATCCATCCCTGCGCCAACTGCGCGCCTTCGTTGCGCTGGCCAAGACCGGCAGTTTTACCCTTGCGGCGCACTATCTTCACGTCACGCAGTCGGCCCTGTCCGGCTTGATCAAGGAACTCGAGCAGACCTTGGGAGCGCGGCTGGTCGATCGCAGCACGCGCAAAATCGCGCTGACCGAACTCGGGCGCGAGCTGTATCCATTTTTCGCCAAGATGATTCAGGATCTGGACGGCGCGCTGAGCGACATCGCCGACCGTAGCACGCTCAAGAAAGGAATGGTGCGGATCGCCGCGCCCCAGCTAATGGCATGCACCCTGCTGCCCGAGGTGATCGCGGCCTACCGCATCGAACACCCCGAGGTGCAGGTGCGGCTGGCCGATTGCGCGGTGGAGAGCGTGTCGGCGCGCGTGCTGAGCGGCGAAGTCGATTTCGGCATCGGCCCCGAGCGCGATCCGATCCCGCAGGTGGCCGCGCAAGTGTTGTTCGAGATGCCGTTCGTCCTGGTGTTCCCGCAACAGCACGCGCTTGAACAGCGCGCGCGCATCACCTGGGCCGACATCGACGAATTTCCATTGATTGCGCTGCAGGGACAATTTACCGAGCGCCTGCTGAGCGACCTGCACGCGTCGATGCGCGAACTGACGCTCAATCCGGCCAACGAAGTGGCGTTCATGACCACCGCGCTCGCAATGGTGAGCGCCAAACTGGGCATTACGGTTTGCCTGCCGTACGCCGCGCCGCTAGTTAGTTTGTATCAATTGCGCATGCGACTGTTGCACGATCCGGAACTGACCCGGCGCTTTTTTGTCTTTACGCGCCAAGCCAGGTCGCTGTCCCCCGCGGCAGAAAGTTTCATTGCCTTCCTGTTCACGTTCGTCGAATCCCATGCATGGAACGTCACCCGGGTGACTTAGGCGCTTGCGTGCGCATCGGTTTTGGCGCACTGGAGTGCTGATCCTTGCCGACCCGTTCATACTCGGAAATGACTTGCGCGCCGAACAGCAGCAAGGTCGCGCCGATTTCCAGGCTGAGCATGACCGCAATGGCTGTCGTGAGCGAACCGTACACCACGTTCACCTGGGACAGCGTGGCGAAATACCACACCAGGATGTGGCGCGCCAATTCCCACAGCAGGGCGGCCGTGATGCCGCCGATCAGGGCGTGTGAAAATGCAAGCCGGCCGACCGGCATCACCAGGTAAATCGAACTGAGCACCAAAATCTCTCCCCCCAGCCCGAGCAGATACAGCAGAACACCGGAAACTCCGCCCATCGACCAGCTGTGCCCCAGAAAGTCAATGCTCTCCTCACCCAGCGCTTGCAAGCTGCCCGATACCAAGGTCACCAGCAGCAGGCCCACCACAAGCGAAAGAATGTAGCAATACGGTAAAATCGCCGAGACCAGGAAACGGCGGCGCCGGATCACCACCCGGTGCGTAAAAATCACCGACATGGCGTTCTCGAGCACCGTGAAGGCCAGCGAGCTAAAGAACAGCATGGTGACCAGCAGCACCCAACCGATCAAGTCGCTGTGCTCCAGAAATCGCGCCAGTTCGGCGATAATCGGCTTGGACTGACCGGGAACCAGCCACTCAAGGTAACGCCCCAGGCTCAGCAGCAAGTCAGCCTGATCGATCACATGCGAGAGCGCGATCACGGCCAGGATCAGCAGCGGTACGATGGACAGCAGCGAATAATAGGCGACCGCGCCGGCCAGCAGCAGGCCCTGGTTGGCGCGGAACCCCTTCAGGGTCTGGAGAATAAACGCGGCCGGATGCGTGAGCACATATTTGGCGGCCTGATGGTTCATGAAGTGCATGCTCTGGTTCCCGAGGTTGGTGAGGCAGCGCCAGCGCGGCAAGGTGACGCTGCGGCCCAGCAAACCATGGTATTGATTTTACCTGCATCCCGGGCGCAGGTTCATCCCGGCCGGCGCCGTGCGGGTTCGCATGATCATTGTCTGCGCCATAGCCTCCGACCGGAACAGTTTACCAAAGTGTAACAAGTGCAAGCAAATCTATCGTTTATCGTCCAGGTCGGACGCTTCGGATAAGCTGGCAGGTAAGCAGCATTGCAGCAAAGTGTTGCTCTCGGCATTCAAGTTTGAGCGATTCAATACATTGCCGCAATTCAACACTTTATAATTAAAACTCGCTATTACGAGGGTTGTCACCATGTCCGCCAACACAATTGCGACCAACAAGTTAATGGATCGGTTCGACGGTCATTCCAGCGTCTGGTTATTCGGCTACGGATCCCTGATCTTCAAAGCCGATTTCGACTTCCTGGAACGACGCCCCGCCAGTATTGCGAACTGGACGCGCCGGTTCTGGCAAGGCTCGCATGACCATCGCGGCACCGAACTATGTCCTGGCCGGGTCGCCACCGTGATAGCGCAAGCTGGCGCCATTTGCGAGGGCATGGCGTATCTGATTACGCCGCAGGTGTTCGACCATCTTGACCGGCGCGAACAGAATGGCTACCTGCGCCTTGCAACGGGTATCACATTCGAGGACGGAACCAGCGTCGAAGGATTGATTTACATCGCCACCGAAGAGAACGAGGCTTACCTCGGATCGGCGTCCGAACTTGAGATCGCGCGACAGATCGCGCAAGCGAAGGGGCCGAGCGGTCCGAACCGCGATTACCTAAACGACTTGGCGCTTGCCTTGCGCGCGCTCGGCAAAGAAGACCCGCACGTGTTCGCCATTGAACACCACCTGACCGCGTTCGCGTAACAGGTTCAGACCGAGGCGAGGTGCACCCCCATGCGGGCAATGCCTTAGCCGACGCTAGTCGCTGCTGATGATGGGGCAATTGACAATGAATCCCCCCGGACCAAAAGCCGTACCACCGGGCCCGGTGATGGTACCTTTTTGTACCAGGTTCAGCAGATCGCTACGGTCGGTCTGACGCACATTCTGACGAGCTTCCACCGCTGCCGCGCTCCACTGCGCAGGGTGAACATCCCACAGCGGGCTGTAACGCCCCTGGTTGGGCGACCAGAACAGCAGGTTCAACGGGTCCAAGCCATCGAGCAGCGCCGAATTCAAGCCCTGCCGCTGGGGATTGTTGGCGCCAATTTGTCCATTCACGAACGCCACCAAGGTTGTACGTGACGAATCGGTTCCATCTCCGCCCAGAAACGGCGCGGCGTTCAGGGCGGGCGCAAGGGTGACATTTTCCAGCGCAGCAGCAACCGCGTCGGAGGCATCGGTGGAAAGGTACTTCACGGCCTTGCCGCCCGAAAATCCATCGGTCCTCTGATACGTCACCTTCCCTGCGACGATGCTCAGCGCCTTGTCGGCCTTACCCGTTTCGTTGGCGATATGCGGTGCGTTGCGAATCGTGCCGTCCGGCATTTGAATCAATGGACTGTAGCCCCCCTCGCCTATTGCACCGGGCTCGGCGACCTTGGGCGGAAAGCCCGCGGGACCCGGAACAACCTTGCGCTCGGGACGAAAATCGACCGTGCTGGGGAAGTCGATCACCCCGTTGACAATCTTGACGATCTGCACCGCCTGCGAGCCGCGCGCATTGGCCAGCTTTGAAGACCGGTTGATCCCCAAACGGTCCGCGTCCTCACCATCGGATGAATCGAGCAGGATGTACGACACGGCGCGATCATGGCTCGTGCCTTGATACACAGGCAGCGTTGCAGTGCCGTCCGGATTCTCCACCGCGCTTTTGACAAACAACGTTCGTCCCCCGTCGGCATTGGAAACCGCAGGAATGATTGCGGCCATACCCGCTATTGCCCGCTATGATGGCGATCAAACCCGCCGCCACAACATGCTTGGC
>JANPCW010000078.1:0-5524 GCA_031431155.1 Janthinobacterium sp.
GGCGCAAGCTGGCGGCGATCTTAGACCCGACGAGCCCGCCACCGCAGCACGCCAGCGCGCTCTCCGCGTTTCCGCAGCCAGAAGACAGGGCGATCAGCAGCAACGTGTTCCCCTCAGTGCACATGCGTTGCCGCGACGGGACCGTCGCGGCGCCCTTGCTCGATACCACTGCGACGCGTCACTTGCTGGTCTATGGCGAATACCTGCTGCATGATGGCGACGTTCTGTCGTCCTATTTGCGGCCGGGCGATACGGTACTCGACATCGGCGCCGGCGTCGGCGAGATGGCCATGGTCGCCGCGCGCAAGGTCGGGCCCGAAGGCAGCGTGATTGCGCTCGAGGCGGACCGGGTGCGCCATCAGTGCCTGGTCGAGAATGCGCGCTTGAATCAGCTCTCGTGGCTGGAAGTGCGTCGTCAGCAGGCGGGCAAGAAAACCGGCAAGGCCAGACTGGCAGACGCGCCGGCCGGAAGCAAGGCCCGCCTCGCGCCCGAATCGATCGACCTTGTTTCACTCGACAGCCTGGGTCTTTCGCACTGTGCACTGGTGACGATCAATGCGCAGGGAAACGCGCTCGACGTGCTGGACGGTGGGATGACGCTCATCAAGCAATGCCAACCAGTGCTGTACCTGCGCTGCAGCGTGCACGACGACACGGCAGCGGCGGCGAAGGTTCTGCAGGCGACCGGCTACCAGGTGTTCCAGCTCCCGCCGCCCGCCTTTCGCGCGGACAACTACCGCAAGTGCGGCGTCGATCTATTTTCCGATGCCGCCGCGACAAACCTGCTCGCGCTTCCGCCCGGGAACCTGTCAGCACCGGACGGCGCCATGAAACTGTAGGCGAGCACCGCCGACAGCGCCAGTGGCACCCCTCGCCCGGACCGCCACGAAGTGCGCACGCGTGCAGCGCTGCAAGAGCACGTTGGGCGCACCTTCGGTAACGATCACCAGTGCGTCGCCCCGCTCATGGTCGCGCTCAACGCTCGACATCATTTTGCGCTCCGACGTGAACGAAATTTCGGCCACGCGCTCGACGCGCTGCTGGCGACGCTCGGGCACACCCGGTTTTCGCTCGGCGACCAGGAAGGCGGCCTCGGTTGGGCCGCCATGGACCTCCCAGCCACCGCCAGCGGCCTGGCGCAGATAGGCGTTGCCTGCCACACTGGCGCCACCGAGCATCACCACTTACTCGGCACGCAGCGGCCCTTTTTCGAGCTCGGAACCGATTTGCTCGGCGATACCTTGCCCTCGCGCGCGTAGTGACACCCGTGACGCCCGACAGCGTCTCCACCCGACGACAAGTACTTCACGATCGCGTGGTGGCGGGCCATGCGCTGCACGCCCGGCGCCAGCACGACCGACAAGATCGCGGGCAGGCGCTCGGGCACGGCGTGTTCAAGGCTACAGCGGTGTAACACCGCAGTGTGGCGTGGGGTCGGGGCTCACCAGCAGGGCCGCCGCTGTGACAACCAGAATCGCAACGACGAACTGAAACGGTCGCAGGTTGCTGCCGTCGGGCATCACCATCACCGGGATCACCGATGACCAGGCATTGACGGCGGTGTGCAGGACCAGCGCCGGCAACACGCTGCCCCGGCTACGGTTGTAGAGCCACGCGAACACGACTGCGGAAGCGATCGCGCTTAGGGCGTACCAGCCCATCGGCAGGTGACTCTGCACCGCGCCCGGGCTATAGAAGAGTGGCAGGTGCCAAACCGCCCACACTGCACCCAGAACGACGCTCGCGATGCGCCAACCCCAGCGCGCCTGCAAGGCTGGCTGGGCATAGCCGCGCCAACCGAACTCCTCACCTAGGGGGCCGCCGATCAGAAAGACCAGCAGAAAATTCACTGCCGCCAACACGGCGTGACCCGAGGCCGGCGAGTCTGGCAAGACGCCGCCCAGGGCGACGTGGGCCGCGGCGGCCAGCCCCATGAATCCGACCGGGAAGAAGAAGGCCAGCGCCATCCTGCGCCGCCCCCCCCGCCACTGCAAACAGCGCTTCATCCAGCGCCGCAGGCCGTTGCGCCCGCCATGATGGGCCACCACGGCCACCGCCGCGAGGCTTGGCCCGAATCCACCAACGATGAACAGACCAGTCGCTGCGATTGCCGACTCGGCTTTCAGCAGCGGTGACAGCAGCCAGAAGGCCCATGACCACATGAACGCAAGTGCGAAAAACGTCAGGATGGAGGTGATGGAGGCCGCCGCGCCGCGATGGAGCGATGGCTCAGACATGTACCCTTGATGCTTCGCGTCGCCCCGCCAAGCGGGAATGCGCCCAAGGGAGAAACTTGGTGTTCATGCAGACGTCCTCGATGCCCACTCATAGGTCAGCGTCTTCACGGTGCCGCGAAAGTACGTCTTGAGCCCGTCGGGCCGCGCCCATGCGGCTTCACCGGAAATCGGTACGGTCATGCCATCGCGCACCTGGTAGTTGGACAGGCCACATTCCCATGGCCTCATCACCATCTCTTTTCCGACCATGCCGCCACGGGCCTCGGCACGCACCGAGTCGATCAAGCCGGTGTCGCTGAAGTGGAACAGCAGTGTCAGTGTGACGGAACCGTCGACCATGGTGGCATTCGCGGACGTGCCGTCCACCGCCGCCCATTGCACGCCCTGGCTGGGCAGCAGCGCGGTCGGGTACCACGGCGTCTCCGCGAAGAAGCGCATGAATTCGCCGCGCGCTATTTCGCCCTCGCCGCCCATGTCAGCGACCGTGAACAGGCCCTGCATCGCCGCTTGCACCAAGCCCTGGCCGGCGATGTAGCTGTCGACCACGTGAACCTTGATGCGCGGCAGCATCGATATCTGGGCGTCCCACATAAAGCCCGAGCCAGAACCCGCACGTGCGGTGACGACACGTTGCATGGACGGCTTCCACTGCTCGCCCGTGGCCGACATGTTGATAGTGCCGGCCATTTCGATCGTGACGGCGGAGACGATGGGCTGGCCATCCTTCAGCACCGCGCGGAAGTAGCGTTGCACCGGCGCGGGCAGGCCGTCGAGTTCGTGCGGGTCGTATGCGTCGTGTCATTCGGGTGGGGCGGCTTGACGGTCCCGTCGTTTCGAGCTGCTTCAAGCCCGCGGGCCAAGGTCGCCATGCGGTCGGCCCACCGTTTCGCCCCGAAAGCAGTGAGGCCGACCGCAGCGACTGTCAGCACGCACACGACCAGACCGATCCACAGCAGCAACGTCATCCGAGTTCCTAACAATAGGAGATGCAACCGCACGAGCCATCATCGCGCGGCAGGCTAGTGCCGTCGCGCCACGAAAACGGATCACGGCGCGTCGCTACGGCCTGAAAACTTTCCCCATAGCACCGCAACATCATGCACCGGCCGCTCAAGTGCCCAGCACATAAAGGCCAGGCGCGTCGGCCAGCGTCGCACCGGCGCCCATGGCGGGCGGCTTTGCCCGCTTGCCGTCGGAATGTTGCACCAGCCACTGCTGCCAATGGGGCCACCACGATCCGTCCACATCCTGCGCTGTTTGCAGCCACTCGTCTGCATCGTCGTAGGCGGCGCCGGCCGGCCGATGCGGCGCCAGCTTGTAGCCGCGCCGCGCATGCCCCGGCTCGGACACGATGCCGGCGTTATGGCCGCCCGAGGCGAGCACAAAGTCGAGCGCGGTATTGGACAGCAGATTGATCTTATAGACCGAGCGCCAGGGCGAGACGTGATCGCGCTCGGTCCCGAGAACGAACATCGGCGCTTTGATATCCTTCAGGGCGACTGCCTTGCCGTTGACGCAATAGCGCCCTTCAGCCAGATCATTATGCAGAAACAGGCGCTTCAAGTATTCGCTGTGCATGCGGTATGGCATCCGGGTGGCGTCCGCATTCCATGCCATCAGGTCGTTCGGCACGGCGCGCACGCCAAGCAGGTATTCGCGCATCATGCGCGACCAGATCAAATCGCGCGAGTTGAGCAGCTGGAACGATTCCGCCATCTGAGCCCCGCCCAGGTAGCCTTTTTCCCACATCACGGCGTCCAGCAAAGCGAGTTCGCTGTCGTCGATAAACAGGCCCAGTTCGCCGGGCTCCGTGAAGTCGGTCAGGGCAGCGAGCAAGGTAACCGTCTTTAACTGCGCCAGGCTTACGTCGCGGCCCGAGCCGAGCGCCGCTGCCGCCAGCGCCAACAGCGTGCCGCCCAGGCAATAGCCAACCGCATGAATCGGCACCCCGCCACCAATCCGGGCGACTTGGTTCAATACGTCGAGCAAGCCGAGCGACAGATAGTCGTCCATTCCCAGATCGCGGTCGCTTGCGCCCGGGTTGCGCCAGGAAATCATGAACACGGTATGGCCTTGTTGCACCAGGTAACGCACCAGCGAATTATGGGGCGAGAGGTCGAGAATGTAATATTTCATGATCCACGAAGGCACAATCAGGATCGGCTCAAGGTGCACGGTCGCCGTTTGCGGCGTGTATTGAATCAACTCGACAAGGTCATTGCGGTACACCACCTTGCCCGGCGTGACTGCCACATCGCGGCCCACGGTGTAAGCAGCATCAGCAGGAGCCTCGGACGCGGCCTTAGCTTTTGGAGCGTCAGTCGTTGCAGAATCAGTCGCTGCAACGCCAATTGCAGCGGGCGCGGCATTGCGGGCTTGGGCCGGTCGCTCGCACAAGTCTTCCAGCCAGTGGGCCCAGCCGGCGCCATAGTTGCGCCCCTGGCTATCGATGGAAGCACGCAACACTTCCGGATTCATCCAGGAAAAATTGGATGGAGAAAATACGTCGAGCATCTGGGTGGCCGTGAAATTGACCACCTGTGCATGGTGCGGCGAAACGCCGCGGATGCCGGTGGTCGCTTGCTGCCAAAAATCCTGGGTCTGGAGGAAGGATTTGGCAAAGACGTTAAAAGGCCAGTTGGTCCACCCTTTTTCGGCAAAGCGGGCGTCGCGCGCCACGCCTTCCAGATTGGCCGGGTGGCGCTCGGCCGACGTCACCGCCCCTGCCGGTTCCGCCAAACTGCCCCACCCCAGCGCCTGCTGGTTCAGCAACGAGATGAGCGCGCCCTGCTTGCCCGGCGACGCGGCCAGATGCATGAACCAGTCCTGAAACGCGAGCGACAGCCCGATCGGCGACACGCCTGCGGTCATTTTGGCGACCGCGCTGTGCAAGCCCAGATCGAGCCGATTCAAGGCCGACTCTTCCTCGTGAAGGTCGCATGGGCGCGGTTCGGGGGCAGCGATGGCAACGATCGCAGTGCCGGCGGGACGACTGACGATCGAATCCATTTCATTCAATTTCACAATAGCTCCTCAGCAATTTGTTTTTATTATTGCAAATATCTATCGCGGATGTATGTGATATGGATCAATTCCATCGGGAAGGCGGCGCGCTCTGCCCGCCATTCCATCAGCGTGTGCGGTCAGGGTTGCCGTCCTTTTCTCGTGGGGATGGCATTCACCGTGCGCTTTGGGACACCTTACAAGAAACTGGCGTTGCGCTATTGATCGGACTCATCGAGATACCGCGAATGGTTCCGCAAGGGCGCTGCGGGCGGCGCCAGGAA
>JANPCW010000079.1:0-2330 GCA_031431155.1 Janthinobacterium sp.
CGCAAACCGGGTATTCAAGATCATGGATACGCACCTGGCAGCGCGCGAGTGGCTCGAGCTTGGCCACCCCACCATCGGCGATCTAGCCTGCTTCCCTTACACGGCGATGGCCGGCGAAGGCGGCATAGACTTGAGCGTCTATCCCAATATCTTGAAATGGATTGGGCGCATGAAGCGTATTCCGGGATTCATTACGATGCCCGGGATTCCGGCAGCGGTGTAAGGGCGAGGCTGGCGCAAGATTGCGCCAGCCTTTCGTGATCCAGGCATGTGATGCATGGCCGTCGCTGTGCGCGCTCGCATCAGTTAATCATGATTACAACTATTTCACAGAATAAGTGCTTCGGCGGAATGCAGGGTGTGTACAGCCATGAATCGCAAGAAACCGGGTGCCGCATGCGCTTCGCCGTATTTCTTCCTCCGCAGGCGAAAATCAGGCCGGTGCCGGTGCTGTACTGGCTCTCCGGCCTCACCTGCACCGAGGAAAACTTCATTGCCAAGGCCGGCGCACAACGGGTTGCCGCTGAACTCGGTTTGGCGATTGTTGCGACCGACACCAGTCCACGTGGCTTGAACCTTCCCGGTGATACGGACAGTTACGATTTCGGGGTTGGCGCCGGATTTTATGTCGACGCCACCGAGGCGCCCTGGTCCCGCGGTTACCGCATGTATTCCTACATCACGCAGGAATTGTTTGGGGTTGTCGCTTCCAGCTTCCCGGTGGACCGGGCACGCGTTGGCATCTTCGGTCACTCGATGGGGGGCAATGGTGCTTTGACAATCGCAATAAGGAATCCGACATGTTACAAGACCGTCTCGGCCTTCGCTCCAATCAGCTGCCCCTCGCGCAGCCCGTGGGGAGAAAAGGCGTTGACCGGCTATCTCGGGGCGGACCAGCGCACGTGGCGGGCATACGATGCGACGTCGCTGATTGAGGATCTCGGGTGGACTGGTCCGGCGATCCTGGTGGATCAGGGCACTGATGACCAGTTCCTCGACACCCAGTTAAAGCCAGCGCTGTTCAAGCAAGCTTGCGACAGGGCCGGCGTAGCGCTCGATCTGCGGATGCAGGATGGGTATGACCATAGTTACTATTTCATTGCCAGTTTCATTGAGGATCATCTTAGATTTCATGCAACGAATCTGTAACGGGGGATCCAATTTCTTGGAGTCCTGTCCAACGGCTCCTTGTGTTGCTCGAAGCAGCACCTGTTCATAAATTGCGCAGTTGAATAGTCTGCTCAGTGGGCCGCGTGCTCGGCATGATAATTGCTCAGGATTCATCATTATTTTTTAAACCTCGTGATGATTACTGTTAGAAAAATTATGCACGTATCGTTACCATTTACCCACTTGGAGTAACAAATGAAATTGAATCGCATGGACTTGCTCATTCTAGCCATGACTTCGGCCTTTGCCGTTGCACCCGTTGTCAATGCCGCGGACAAACTGCCACTGAACACCGCCTCGAACCCCATCGGCTCCGTCGAGCGTAGCGACGCCAGACAGGCCAAGGCGTTGCTGGAGCGCGCCGTTGATTATCTTCAGGAAAACGGGCCGGAAAAGGCTTTCGGTGCCTTTAACGACCGCAAGGGCACTTTCGTCAGCGATGAGTACTATGTTTTTACGGTCGGACTTGATGGCATCTTGCACGCCAGTGGCGGAGCATCGAGCGGGCTAGTCGGCTTGAATGTGCTCGAGCTGCGCGATGCAGCTGGCAAGCCGTTCATTCGCGACATGCTGGCGCTGGCCAAGACCAACGAATCGGGAGTGATCGAATATCGCTGGCTGAACCACGTCAATAATCATCTGGAAAACAAGACGAGCCAATTTCGCAGGGTGGGTAACAATATTGTCTGCGTCGGCTATTACATCCCGCGTGCTTCGGCCGAGGAGGCGAAAGTCATGTTGGGCAAGGCCGTTGCATTTTTGAAAAAATCCGGCGGCAAGACCGCATTCAAGGCCTTCAATGACCCGCAAGGCGGTTACGTCATCAACGACGAGTATGTGTTCGCCATTGACCTCAATAATGGCAAATATCGTGCCTCCGGTGCGTCGCCTAGCCTTACCGGCGTGGATGTACGGGCGTTAAATGATGCCGCTGGCAAACCGCTTTTCAAGGAAATGATTGCGCTCGCAAAACAGAAAAATGGAGGAACCGTCGACTAAGTCTGGCGTAACCCGGTGACCAACGCCGTCGAACAGAAGCACACTGTGATTCAGCGCGTGGGGAATGTATTGCTAGGGGTCGGTTACTACACCAAGAACTAACCCATCCGTTTGTGCCGGCGGTGGTGGCGCTTGCAAAACACCGTCCGGCACCCCATTGC
>JANPCW010000080.1:0-2287 GCA_031431155.1 Janthinobacterium sp.
GGCCCTGTTCAAGGGCGCCTACACTGCGTTGAAACCGGGTGGCGTGTTCGGCGTAGTCGACCATCGCTTGCCTGCGAGCAAAGTTCAAGATGCCAGCGCCAGCACCGGCTACCTGCACGAGTCGTACGTGATCGCGCTGGCCGAAGGCGCCGGCTTCAAGCTGGCAGCCCGGTCCGACATCAATGCCAACCCCGCTGACACGGCCGAGCACCCGGGCGGCGTGTGGGCGCTGCCGCCAACCTTGGTCAACAAGGACGCTGAGCGCGCCAAGTACTTAGCCATTGGCGAGAGTGACCGCATGACCTTGAAGTTCGTCAAGCCATAGCGCTGCGGCCAGAACATTGCATTAAAACAATATTTGTTGTCCGTACAAGTGCAATTGGTGTAACCTTGACGCGTGATTTAATTTCCGTGAGGGATTAAATCACCTTCTGCCGTGCTCATCTCCCGGCACCGGCGCGGTCGGATTAACGGCAAGGATCTTCGTGGGCAAGGTTACTCTTAGCAAATTTGCAGGTGCGCTGACGTGGCTCTTGGCCATGCTGTGCCTGTCCGCATGCAGCGAGCAAAGCGACGTTGCGGGCGCAGACTCAAAGCCCCCATCCCAGAACCAAACCATCATCACTGCACTGGTCTGGGCACCCGACTGGCCCGAGGAAATGAATCAGATCGCGGCCGAATTCATGCAACGCAACCCCGACATCCGGGTCAACGTGCAGTTCATGATCGGCAATTCGGTCGAGGAAAACATCAAGCCCAAGATCGCGTCGCACAACCTGCCCGACCTGATGTCGGTCAATCCCAACGCCTATGCGGCCGAGCTGGCGGATCAGGGCATCCTGGCCGAGGTCGGCACCACTGCCGCCTGGGGAAATATGCTCGACTCCCTCAAGGACGATTGGACCACGACCCAAGGCAAGCATTTCGGGATCGCGGGCGGGGTGGCCGCCACAGTCATGTATTACAACAAGGAGATGTTTGCCAAGGCGCAGATTCGCGCGCTACCGACCAATTTCGACCAGTTCCTGGCAGTGTGCGAGCAATTAAAGAAAGCCGGGTTCACCCCGATCATGTGGAATGGTGGGTTTCCCAATACGCTAGGCAACGGCCCGTTCAGCTCCGGCTTCGCCAATAACATCGTGGCCAAACACCAGGACTGGAAAAGCCGGATCAACGACGGCACGCTCGACCTGAACACCCCCGACGTAGCCGACATCTTCGCCAAGATCAAGCTGGTGGCGCAGCGCGGTTTCGCGCAGAAGGGATATATGGAGACCAATTACGAGGAGGGCATTAAGCTGTTTACCGAAGGCAATACTGCGATGGCCTTCCACGGCAGCTGGGCTTCCGGTTTGCTGACGAACGGCAAGGGCTTTACCACCGGCACCTTCCTTCCGCCCTGGAACGCGCCCGGCAAGACCGTGGTGCCGGTGATCGGCAGCGAAACCGGCTTCGCGCTGTGCGAGACCAGCAACAAGGCGGCCGCCTCGCGTTTCCTGGAATTCATGTTTGGACGCGGCTTCCCGATCCAGCAAAACAAGCGCAAGAACATTCCACCGTTAAAGACGGTGCAAGGCAAGGTGGTCAGCGATCCCCAGATCATCGAGTACATCAAAGCCGCGAGCAAGTACCCGGTTTCGGCCAGCCCGTATTACTCCTTCCTGCCTGCCAATACGATTGAGATGCTGCACCCACTGATGCAGGATGTGCTGTTCGGCAAAATCAGTCCGCAGCAAGCGGCTCGCAGCCTCGATGAATCGGTCAAGAACGAAGCAAGAAAGAACCAAAAATAGCGAACCCTGGTTAGCGCCACGCGATTGAGCCCACGAAATGAAGTGCTTCGAGATATTGTTATTGCAGCTGTTGCGGAAGATAAAAATCAGGCATCGCCTGCTGTTTTCCTTCATCCTGCTTTCCCTGCTGCCGCTGCTTGTTTCCGGCTACATTTCCTATGTCGAGTCGAGCAAGGCGATTCAGGAAAAAACCCGCGTGTTCGCCACCAATATCGTCAAGCAGGTCGCGAAAAACATTCAGTTGCAGATGGCCAAAATCGAGGCCGACAGCGAGAGCTTGGTGCTGTCGGGCCGAGTCCAGTCGGCCCTGAGAAAATACGCCGGCGAGAGCCAGATGGACAAGAGCGCAGCGCAGGGCGAAATGATCCGCGTGCTGCTCGCGCGCTATGGCTCGTCCGACTACGTCAACCAGAAGTACTTTTTGGACAGGGAAAACCGGATCATGGATCCCCAGGTATTTCCCCAGCTCGGCCGCGGCGTGATCCGGCTGGCCG
>JANPCW010000081.1:0-3708 GCA_031431155.1 Janthinobacterium sp.
AAGTGACCCTGCGACAAGCCGGTTTGCAAGCGTTTGGCGCGCACCCTACCGCCGAGTTCGACGAGGTTCATGAAGCCACCTTAAACAAAATGTTAAATATATTAAACATTATTATAGTCGGTAGCGGAAAAACGTCAAGGGAAGCTAGCGCGGCAAATACAAGCTCGCTGGATCGGAATAAGGGGTGCCCGTTGCTGAGCATGCCCCTCCCACACCACTCGGCTGACGAGCCCGAACCGGGCAGTTCGAGAAGTTTAGGCCATGTGAGTCACGCAACACCACGGCGAATAATCAACGCTTCATGAGTCCGCGCCTCGCAGGGAACACCGCCCCGGTGATAAACCTTGATATATGCCACTGGCAAGCATATACTTTGAGATATACAAACGATGAGCTGGAGGACGACCATGGCTAAAATAGCCAAACTTTTCATGAACGGCCGAAGCCAGGCCGTACGCTTGCCCGCAGCTTACCGCTTCGATTGCGATCAGGTTTTCATCCGCCGCGATGTTGCGACGGGTGACATCGTTTTATCGCGCAAACCTGGTTCATGGGATGATTTTTTTGAGATGCTGAAAAGTGGCGACGTGCCTGCTGACTTCATGGCAGATCGGCAGGACGCACTGCCGCAAGAAAGGGACCTGTTTTGAAGGGCGGCGTAACGATCAAATACATGCTTGCCACCAATACTGCGAGCCACATCATTAAAGGCAGTGTGCCGGGAGTTCGCGAGAAGTTGCTGACTATTCCAATGGCGCAAATTTGCATTTCCGCTGTGACGCAGGGCGAATTACTTTTCGGCGTTGCCAAGCTGCCGAAAGCCACGCATCTTCAAAGGATCGTGCATGAATTTTTACTGAGGGTGGACATTCTGCCTTGGGATAGCGGCGCAGCTGAATGTTACGGTACGTTACGCGCGAGTCAGGAGCAGCTCGGTAAGCCATTGGGTAACCTGGACATGATGATTGCCGCGCACGCGATGGCGGAAAATGTTGTGCTGGTTACCAATGACCAAGTATTTAAACAAGTTGATTATTTGCAGGTTCAGGACTGGTCCATTGCGATTTCGAAGGCATGAAATGAAAAACAAGACCGTAGAATGTCTGAAACTGTCGGCGAAGCAATACCATCGCTCCCGGCGCGGCGACCATTTCGACAGCGGCATCAGGGTGTTTCATCTTTATAACGATTTCGATCCAAGCCGCCTCTCTTGGTGGGACGATGTGACGTTCATATTGAACGACTACCGTGTGGCATTGGCGTGGATTCATCCGCGCATGGCGTACGAAGACATGATCGCCGACGAAGTGGCGCGCATTACGGCCAACTTCCCTGCTCCGGACATCATGCAAACCAGCACGCCTACCTATAAATCGGCGGGAAAATCGCGCAAGACCATCAGTTCCTGGAAATGTGCGCCGGTTGACCGGTCCGACTGGTTAGAGCACCACAATCGAACTCGTCAGCATGTAATGCAATCAGCAAACTTTCAGATCACGCCATATCTGACATCGCGCTGGGGACCATACTCACGCCTCGTCACGTTATGCGCGCCGCTCGAGGTGAGCAGTGAAGGCGAGTTGCGCTCTCTCGCCGCAGTGGCAAAGCGCTTGCTAAAGCACGAGGTATCGCTTGAAGACCTGTTTTCCGACTACTGCTATACAAAGGCGGATTGGGAGCGCGACCTCAGCAATCTTGCCGACGCTTGTCTGCATGCCCATCAGCTGGCTATTTGAAAGCAGACCGAGGGGCGACTCGTAGCGCCGCTTCGCCAGCATCCGTTCCGCACTGGCACTATGCACGAATGTGCGCTACATTACACCAATAGTATGAATGCTCCATACCGTGAAGCTCACTTTGGAGGTTACACCATGGGAACCGTGCGCAAGACCATCACTTTGACCGACCAGCAAGACGGCTGGATAAAAGCGCAGATTGACGCAGGCCACCATACCAACGACAGCGAATGCATCCGCGACCTCATCCGACGCGAACAGGAACGTAGCGGCGAACTTGAGACCATCCGCGCAGCACTGATTGAAGGTGAAGCCAGCGGGGAACCAAGACCGTTCGATGCTGGCGCCTTCAAACAGCGAATGCTGACCGCGCATGGCTGAATGTCGCCTGACTCCCGCCGCCGAGCGCGACCTTGAAACGATCTGGGCTCATACCCGCCCGCAGTGGGGCCTTGAGCAGGCCAATCGCGACATCGACATCTTGACGGCGGCCTTTGCCGAGTTGGCGCAGTCACCCAAGACCGCCCCAGCATGTGACCAAATTCGGCCAGGCTATCGCCGCCGAAGTATGGAACGGCACATGATCCACTTTCGCATCACGGCCTACGGCATTGCAATAATGCGCATCCTACACGGCCGCATGGATGCGCCACGCCACCTGTGATTCGGAGCGTTTTTCAATGCTGGTCGTTACATGTAGCTCAGCATTAGTGAGACGCGAACCTTGTCACGATGACCGCAACCCGTTTGGTAGCTCAGATTGACGCTTGGTCTCTGACGCCGTGCGCGTGTTTATGATGCGCGTGGTCGCCAAGCAGCAAATGCCGTTTGCACTCACGGCGCCAAACGTTGAAACGCGGACCGCGATGGCCGAGGCCGACGAGATTGCACACACGTGCCGCGCTCGCTTCGGCACGCAAGCGCACGGACGCCGCACGAATGAAAAACGTCCACCAAGCCGCCGCCTACCAAGGCTGGCTGACCGAACAAGTTCAAGAAGCCATCGCCGATCCCCGGCCCAGTGTGCCTCAGAGCGAAGTTGCGGCCGAGTGGCAGACTGAACGTGCCGCGTTGCTAAAGCTGGCCGAGCGCGCGGGAAGCTGATCTTGCCGTTATGGAAGCTTGCCACCATTGCCGACCGCGAAAGCATTATCAATATGCAAATCAATTTGCCTCGACCAAACTCGCAACCAATGGGCGCGGCTTTTGTGACGCCAGCCACAAATCGTAGTCTGCCTGGATGCCAAGCCACATTTCTGCCGAGGTGCCTAGCGCTGCCTCCAATCGCAAAGCCATATCCGCAGAAATTCCCGCCCTGTTATTCAGGATACGTGACAGGGCGACGCGGGTGACGCCGAGTGCACTCGCAGCCTCAGTAATGCTCCAATTGGCTACCCATTCCCGTAAAACTTGACCAGGATGCGGCGGGTTAAACATGCGCGTCATTTTCATCTCCTAGTGATAATCCTGATAGTTAACAACTTCGGCGTCGCCATTTTCAAATTTGAATATCAGTCGCCAATTGGCATCCACCGATACCGCCCAGTGGCCGGACAAGACCCCCTTCAGTGGGTGCAACTTCCAGCCCGGTGCCGCCATGTCTTCCGGCTTGCGTGCACGATTAAGTGATGCCAGTTGGAGCTGCAATCGCTTCGCGTGCAAAGGCTGAATACCTGCTTTTGACCCTGTAAGGAAAAATGCCTCAAGTCCTTTGTGCGCGAAGTTTTTAACCATAGGAAATCGTATAGCGTATAGCTACACTTGTCAAGCTAGCCGGATCGGCATCTCGTTGTGAACAGCCATAATCAATCATTCTGATTCAGATTGAATCAGATGATTGACGCGGCGAAATGGGGGCGGTACATTCAACCAAAGGTTTGCATCGGCATGGTTCCCGCTCGGATCCCTGAACAATCACGTTTCCAACATCAAGGAGGACATCGATGACCAGCATCGTCTTCGCAATCGGGTT
>JANPCW010000082.1:0-2404 GCA_031431155.1 Janthinobacterium sp.
CAGCAGTCCGGAGGCCGACAGTAAAATGCCGAGCCCGATTGCCACGAACAGGAACACGGCGAACGCGGTCCACGAGATAAACCCGAACCAGACCGCGAACAGCATGAACAGGTAGCCGCCCAGTTCGACGATCGGGCCCAGCCATTCGAACAGCAGCATGAAGGGAAACGCGACCCAGCCCGGGGCGCCGCCGTTCCGGCTGAACATCAGGCCCCAGTTGCTCGCGAGGCTCTCGGACAGGCCGCGCTGCCAGCGGATGCGCTGGTTGCGCAGGGTTTTCCAGTCTTCGGGCGCTTCGGTCCAGCATACCGTCTCGGGCACGAACTGAATCCGGTATGGCTGGCGCCGCGCGCGCAGCAGGCGATGCATGCGCACCACCAGTTCCATGTCCTCGCCGATGGTGTCGGGGCGGTAGCCGCCGGCCATGACCACGGTGTCCTTGCGGAACAGGCCGAACGCGCCGGAAATGATCAGCATGCCGGACATGGCGGACCAGCCGAGCCGCCCGAACAGGAAGGCGCGCAGATACTCGACCACCTGGAACAGGGCCCAGGGATTGCTCGGCAGGTCGACCTTGGTCAGGAAGCCGCCGCTCACGTCGCAGCCGTTGGCGATTCGTATCGTGCCGCCGGTGGCGACCATGGTGGCGTCGTCCAGGAACGGCTTGACCACCCGCTGCAGGCTGTTGCGCTGCAGGATGGAATCGGCGTCGACGCCGCAGAACAGGGGATAGCGCGACGCGTTCACGCCGGCATTGAGGGAATCGGCCTTGCCGCCGTTGAGCTTGTCGATCACGCGCAGGTTCGGGTGGCGCGCCGACTGGTAGATGCCATGCACCTGTTTAGTCGCGATCTGCACCCGCAGCGCTTCGGGGAATGGCTGCAAGGCAAATTCCCGCTTGAGCACCTCCAGCGTGGCATCGGTCGAACCGTCATTGATGACGATGATTTCGAACTCGGAGTAAGACAGCTGCAGCATCGAGCGGATCGAGGCGGCGATCGTCGCCTGTTCGTTGTAGGCCGGCACCAGAATGCTGATCGGGATTTCTAGCGCGGAATAAACTTGCGGCAAATCGTCCAGGATCCGCACGTGCTCGCTGGCGCGCAGCGCCAGGATGGACAGGAAATTGAGGAGCAGGTAGCCGCCATTGAGCACGATGAAATACCCGAAAATGAACCAGGTGGCGAACGTGGCAATGGATGGGCTGGGCATTATGCGGATCTGGCCTCGGCTATCACCTGGCGCACGATATCGCCGGCGAAGCGGTCGGTGGCGGCCGCGGCGAGCTGCAGCAAGTCATCGGGCTTCAGGAACGGCAGGCTGGCCAGCGCTTGTGCGGCGCGGTAGCGCACCCACCACTCGCCATCGGCCAGCATGGCGGCCAATGGCGCGACGTCGTTGCGCTGGCCGATCCGGCCCACCGTCTTGGCCGCTTGCAGGCGCACGCGCCAGTCGGGATGCTTGAGATGGACCAGCACGGCCCCGTGCAGGGCCGGATCGGCCGCCACGCGTAGCGCACTGATCAGCACTTCCACCGCATCCTGGCGCAACAGTCCGGCCAGCACCGCCGAGGGCAGGGTGATGCGCAGGCCTTCGATCAGTTGCAGCAGGCGCGGCAACGATGCCGGCGCCGCCTGCACCACCATGGACAGCAGCACCGGCGCACATGCGGCGCGCGCCTCTTGCAGTACGGTAACCACTTCGCGCACCGGCCACTGGCTGTCGTTGACCAGATAGGGGGCCATGTTGCGTGCTGCCTGGTCCGGATCGATCCGCACCAAGGCCCAGGATGCATGCATGGCGATCAGACGGTCGCTCACGGCGGCGTGGCGCTGCAGCGCAGCATAGGCCGGTTGATCCTTGAGGTGGCCCAGCACCAGGATCGCGATCAGTTGCTCGGCCCGGCTGCCATGGGCCAGCAGGCGGCGCGCCCGCTGGTCGCAATGGAGTTGGTAGGCGAGCCGGTTCAAGGCGGCGCGCGCATCGCCGCGCAGTGAAATCTGGAAATGCAACCACAGTTTGAAGAAGTCGATTTCTTCCCGTTTGCGCAGTGGCGGCAGAGCGGCCGGCAGCGCATCGACCAGCACCTCGTTGAGCACAGGGCGCCAATTGGCAATCGTGTTGCGGGCGCGCCGCTCGCGCATGCGCAGCCGTACCCGCAGCGCGACAATTTGCACGCTCAGCAAGAGCGTCGAGGCGAAGGCGAGTGCGCCGGTCCAGAACGCTGCCGCGAGATAGGGATCAGAAAGCGTGAGCCAAGCCAACGCTAATCCCTTTCCTGGTATAAAAATCGCCCTGGCGGGTATGCCCCAGCGCATAGTTGAGCGCCCAGGCCGGCGTGACCCAGTGGTGCCCGCTCAAGGCCAGCGCCCGCACATCGACCAGCACCACGCCGCCGCTGGTG
>JANPCW010000083.1:0-1811 GCA_031431155.1 Janthinobacterium sp.
AGCCGATCGGCACCATCCTGGTCGAACAGCGTTCCGTGCAGCCGGAGGTGGTCGAGGCGGCACTGGCCAAGCAAAAACAGGTCAGGGACCAGGGTGCGCAGGAGAGCCGGTCGATCCGGGTCGATGCCGACAAGCTCGACCAGCTGATCAACCTGGTTGGCGAGCTCATTATCGCCGGCGCCGGGGTCAACCTGATCGCGCGCAGGGCGCACATTGCCGAACTGCAGGAAAGCACCTCCAAGCTGTCGAGCCTGGTGGAAGACGTGCGCGACAGCGCGCTGCAACTGCGGATGGTCAAGATCGGCGCCACTTTCAGCCGCTTCCAGCGCGTGGTGCACGATGTCTCGCGCGACATCGGCAAGGACATCGGGCTGGTGATCCACGGCGAAGATACCGAGCTCGACAAAACAGTGGTGGAAAAAATCGGCGATCCGCTGATGCATCTGGTCAGGAACGCGATCGATCATGGGATCGAAGCGGGTGACGTGCGCGCCGCGCGCGGCAAGCCGGCCCAGGGCAGCGTGACGCTCGACGCCTACCATGATTCGGGCGCGATCGTGATCTCGGTCAGCGACGATGGCGGCGGTCTCAAGCGCGACAAAATCCTGGCCAAGGCAATCGAACGGGGGCTGGTCGAGGCCGGCCACAATCTCACCGACAGCGAAATCTATGGCTTGATTTTCGAGCCCGGCTTTTCCACTGCCGAGCAAGTCACCAATCTGTCCGGGCGCGGCGTCGGGCTGGATGTCGTGAAACGCAACATAACGGCGCTACGCGGCAGCGTCGGCGTGCACAGCAAAGAAGGCGTCGGCACCACCGTGACCGTGCGCCTGCCCCTGACTTTGGCGATCATCGACGGCTTTCTGGTTGAAATCGGCAAATCCGTGTTCGTCATACCGCTCGACATGATCGAGGAATGCGTCGCCTATTCGGCCGAACCGGGGCATGGCTACACCAACCTGCGCGGCCAGGTGCTGCCGTTCATCCGCCTGCGCGAACTGTTCGAGGTCGACGGCGAGCCGACCCGGCGCGAGAATATCGTCGTGTTGAAGCATGCAGGCAAGAAGGCGGGGCTGGTGGTCGACACCTTGCTCGGCGAATTCCAGACCGTCATCAAGCCGCTTGGCAAGATGTTCAGCCAGGTCAAGTGCATCAGCGGCTCGACCATCCTTGGCAGCGGCGACGTGGCGCTGATCCTGGACGTGCCGGCACTGGTGAAGCAAGCCGGCCAGTCCAACCTGGCCGCAACAAAATCAATCGGCACTGCCGTTTTTAGCGCATGAAAATAGTCTTTCCGAATAGTTATATCTAATAAAGAGAGTAATCATGATTTCAAATACGGAAATCGGGGTACGGATGACGATCGGATTTGTCGCAGTGCTGCTGTTAATGGCGGTAATTGCCGTCATTGGCATCATCATCTAAGGCATGAGCAAGGTCAACGACAAGTTCGTAATCCTGTTCAACGTCAATCGGGTGCTGTCGCTAGTAGAAGTCGTGGCACTGGTTCAGGCCGGTGACACGGCGCAGTTGCTGCCGACCTAGCTTGTTTCACACCGAATGACGGCCAGGTAATCCCGGCCGTTGTCAGCGACAAAAATACTGTTTTTGCCTAATATCGATTTTAATATCAAAAGGAGATACAAACATGTTCAGGAACCTGACAGTCAAGTGGAAGCTGGCGATGCTTGTCGTCATCATGTTGTTGGCGCTTGTCGCCACTGGTTTAGCTGGCTATGCCGGAAGACGTGAGGTTGGCAATAACATGAGTGAGGTCGGTACGGTTCGCCTACCATCGATTCAGGGTTTGC
>JANPCW010000084.1:0-1820 GCA_031431155.1 Janthinobacterium sp.
CAAGCAGAGCGCGCCCGGCAAGTGGCAAGTGTTCACCCACGGCGGGCGCAGCGCGACCGGGCTTGATGCCGTCGAATGGGCCGGCAAGATGGAACGTATGGGCGCCGGCGAGATCCTGTTGACCAGCATGGACCGCGACGGCACCAAAGTCGGGTTCGACCTGGGCCTGACGCGCGCGATCTCGGACGCGGTCGGGATACCCGTGATTGCCTCGGGCGGCGTGGGCAGCTTGCAAGACTTGGCCGATGGGATCAAGATAGGCAGGGCCGATGCAGTCTTAGCGGCGAGTATTTTCCACTACGGGCAGCATACGGTGCAAGAAGCGAAACGCTTCATGGCGCAGCAGGGCATTCCGATGCGATTGGCTTGAGTCGATTCTTATAGATAGGGACACGCAATGCCTTCTGGAACTAACGGTGCGAACAACGCAACATGGCTCAAAAAAGTCAGATGGGATGAACACGGCCTGGTGCCGGTCATCGCGCAGGAAGCCGGCAGCAACGACGTGCTGATGTTCGCCTGGATGAACCGCGACGCGCTGGCCAGGACGGTCGAACTGGGCCAGGCCGTGTACTGGAGCCGCTCGCGCAAGAAGCTGTGGCACAAGGGAGAGGAGTCGGGCCACCTTCAAAAAGTGCTGGAAATTCGGCTCGATTGCGATGAAGACGTGATCCTGTTGAAAATCGAGCAAAGCGGCGGCATCGCCTGCCACACCGGACGCCATTCCTGTTTTTACCAAAAATTCGACGGCGACCTAAAGCAGGGCGAGTGGCGCGCGACGGAACCCGTATTACAGGACCCCGCCACGATCTATACCAACCTGAAAAATAAACCATGAGCGTAACCTTGAACCGCCTGGCCGAGATCATCGAGTCGCGCAAGATCATCAATGGCGGCGACCCTGATTCGTCATATGTGGCACGCCTGTTCGCCAAGGGCGACGATGCGATCCTGAAAAAGATCGGTGAAGAAGCGACCGAGACCGTGATGGCCGCGAAAGACGCGCGGGTCGATGGCGATAGCGCGAAGCTGCTCTATGAGTGCGCCGACCTGTGGTTCCATTCGCTGATCATGCTGGCCCAATTCGATCTGACCCCGCAACAGGTGCTCGACGAACTGGCGCGGCGCGAAGGCGTGTCCGGGATCGAAGAAAAAGCGGCCCGCAAGGATGTGTTGCGCGACGCCGACGAGTCGGCAAAAAATTGACTGGAGTGCACGTGGATAACTGCCTTTTTTGTAAGATCGCCGCTCGGAAGATCCCGTCGACGATCGTGTACGAGGATGACGATTTGCTGGCTTTCAAGGACATCAACCCGGCCGCGCCTGTGCACCTGCTGGTGATTCCGAAACTGCACGTGGCCACGCTCTCGGAGTGCGACGACAGTCATGTCGAGTTGCTCGGAAAAATGCTGAGCCTGGTCTCGAAGCTGGCCCGCGAGCATGGTTGCGCCGTGACGTACGATGCAAACGGCGCGCCGGAGGGCGGCTACAAGACCCTGATCAACAGCGGTCCGGACGGCGGGCAGGAAGTCTACCACCTGCACCTGCATATGTACGGCGGGCCGCGCCCATGGCGCGCACTGCGTTAATCGGCTGGTCATTGATACTTGCGACGCATATCGCGTATACAATGGTGACAGAGAGTGACGGCTGAGCATTAACTGTTGCATCAAACGATGATGGGCGTCCGCGCCCTGCAAGGAGAAGATGATGGGTTCATTGAGTATTTGGCACTGGTTGATTGTGCTGGTGGTGGTGATGCTGGTGTTCGGCACCAAGAAAATCGGCAACATGGGCGCCGACATCGGCAAAGCCGTGAA
>JANPCW010000085.1:0-1910 GCA_031431155.1 Janthinobacterium sp.
TAGCGACGGCGCGCGCGCATTTCCGCCCAGCGCCCCTGCAACCGGGGGCGGCACGGTGAAGCGAAAAAGCATGGAACCGATGCCGCCGCAAGCGCTGTCCGAGTTGCTCATGCATCATATCTGCGTGAGCCAGAATGGCATTGCCACACTCGATGCCCGCAATGTCTTCATCTTCCACAATGCCGCCTTTGCCGATATGTTCGGCTTTGCCGGCCAGTCGATGCTGGGCCTGAGCCACGACGACATGATGCGCTGGGTGTTTGAGCAGCGGATCGCACTGATCATTGAAAGCCCGACGCTGGAAGGATGGCTGGCCCATGTCCACAGCCGCCTGCGTTCGGCCCCGTTCCGCAGTTTTGAAGTCGACCTGTATGGAGGCCGCTGGCTCCTCGTCACCGAGCAAGTGGCCCCGACCGGCGAACTGATGATGCTGTGCTCGGACATCACGCGACAAAAGCAGGTCGAGTTCACCCTCAAGCAAGCCCAGTCCGATCTCGAGCGCCTCGCGCTCACCGACGACCTGACCGGGGTCCCGAACCGGCGCCACTTTTTGCAGCAGCTGGAGCAGGAGTTCACACGCGCGCGCCGTTATCGCCACCCGCTATGCCTAGCCATGCTCGATCTCGATCACTTCAAGAAGGTCAACGACCGCTTCGGCCACCTGGCCGGCGATGAAGTGCTCAAGCATTTCGCAAGCTTGCTGCGCAAGCATTTGCGCGCAGGCGACATGATGGGACGGCTGGGCGGCGAAGAGTTCGCGATCTTGCTGCCGGAAACCAAACTGGACGATGCGCTGTTCGTTTTGCGGCGCATCGCAACCGAACTGGGTGCGCAGCCGCTGGACCTGGTGGGGCCGGACTTTCGCTACACGTTTTCCGGCGGTGTGGCGGAAATGCCCGACGATGCGGGCATCGAGTCCCGCTGGATGCTGGCCAGCGCCGATTGTGCACTGTACGCCGCCAAGAGTAGCGGACGAAACAGGGTGATGCCGTTCATTGCCCCGCGCACCGGGCCCATCAAGCGCATTTGACGCGGGCAGCCGGGTCGCCGATACTGCGGGGCCGCGGCGCAGGCCCGAGCAACGCCAGATTGGTAACAGATTGCCAACCCAATGAATCCGACCAACCCACCCCGTTTCACCCCGCTCGGCCTGTTTCCGACCCAGGAACAGACCAGGATCCAGCTCGCCCAGGATAAAGTGGTGCTGATCGAGGCCAATGCCGGGGCGGCGAAAACGACCACCTTGGCGCTGCGAATCGGCGAGGCCATCGCGCGCAAGCTGGCGCCGGAAATGATACTGGCGCTGGTGTTTACGCCGGAGGCGCGCGACGTCATGCGCCAGCGCTTGCTGGACGTCGGCATTGCGCGCACCAGCGCGGCGCGGGTCGAGGTGGCCACCTTCGAAGAGTTTGCCGGCAAGATGCTCAGATCCATCGAAGGCGGCGACGCCGAGTCCTGCGCGCACGCGAACGACCTGAAAGCGTACGCGCTGGCCGCGATGGAGCGGGTCAGCGAAGGCTATGGCGGCAAAGTCGATTTTCTCGACTTGAAGACGCACAATATAGCGATCAGCCAGTTCCTGGACGTGCAACTGGAACTGAAGGCGACGATGGCGCTGCAGGGCGAATTTGAGTTCATGGGCTTGGAGGAAACGGCCGAATGTCTGAACGTGCCGCTGATCGACTATCTGACGACGCTCGAATTTGAACGGATCAGGCTCGGCAGTTACGAGGACACGCTGTTTCGCGGCCCGTTTGACGCAACCTATGACCTGGCGCGCAACCTTCACCAGACACCGGAACTGGCACAGCAATTGCCGGGCTACCGGCTGATTGTCTGCGACGAATTGCACGACCTGAACGAAGCGGCGTTTCGTATCCTGAACGCCTTGCTCCTGCGCCCGCAAAGTT
>JANPCW010000086.1:0-6662 GCA_031431155.1 Janthinobacterium sp.
CACGGTCGGCGTGAGCGCCAACACGCCCAGGCTGGCGCCGGCCACGAAAAAGCCGAGCAGCATCAGCACCAGCGGGCCGCGCAATTCGTAATCGAGAAAGAAATGCAGGTCGACTTCCTGCGTGTTTTTCAGCGCAAAGCCAAAAAACAGGACAAACACAACAAATCCAACGATGGTGGAAACAAATTTCATCAGTCAGGTCCAGGTTGAAGATTGAAGATGCATCTTGCGCCTTGCATCAAAAATGACACAAAAAAAGAGCGGCATCCGGGGAGGCCGCTCTTTGTAATCGAACGGCAGAGTAAGCCTAGCATACCCTGCCGCCAAATTCGTACCCGACGACGTCAGTCTTCGATGATCGGTTGCCCGATCGTCGCATCGACCCGCTCGCGCAACTGCTTGCCCGGCTTGAAGTGCGGCACCCGTTTTTCGGGCACCATCACCTTGTCGCCGGACTTTGGATTGCGTCCGATGCGCGGCGGCCTGCGGTTGAGGGCAAAGCTGCCAAAACCACGGATCTCGATGCGTTGACCGGTCGCCAAGGCGGCGGTCATTGCGTCGAGAATGGTCTTGACGGCACATTCCGCATCCTTGGCCACCAGCTGAGAATAGCGCTCAGCCAGGCGGTTGATCAACTCGGACTTGGTCATCTAGGCGCAGGCCAGTATTAGTGCTTGTTGTCGAACTTAGCTTTCAACAAGGCGCCCAGGCTGGTGGTGCCCGATGCCGCATTGTTGTCGGTCGAAGCCATCTTCTGCATCGCTTCCTGGGTTTCCACGTTGTCTTTCGCTTTGATCGACAACTGGATACCGCGCGCTTTGCGGTCGATGTTGAGCACCATCGCTTCAACGGTGTCGCCAACTTTCAGGTGGGTACCGGCATCTTCGACGCGGTCGCGCGAGATTTCGGACGCACGCAGATAGCCTTCGACTTCTTCGGACAACTGGATCACGGCGCCCTTAGGCTCGACCGACTTGACGGTACCTGTGACCAGCGAGCCTTTGTCGTTCATGGCAGCGAAGTTGTTGAACGGATCGCCTTCCAGTTGCTTGACACCCAAGGACACGCGCTCGCGCTCGACGTCGATGGCCAGCACGATGGCTTCGAGTTCGTCACCTTTCTTGAAACGGCGCACGGCTTCTTCGCCGGTTTCGGTCCAGGACAGGTCGGACAAGTGCACCAAGCCGTCGATGTTGCCGGCCAGGCCGATGAACACGCCGAAGTCGGTGATAGACTTGATCGCGCCGCGCACTTTATCGCCCTTCTTGTGGGTCACGCCAAAGTCGTCCCATGGGTTCGCTTTGCACTGCTTCATGCCCAGCGAAATACGGCGACGCTCTTCGTCGATTTCCAGAACCATCACTTCAACTTCGTCACCCAGCTGGACAACTTTGTTTGGTGCGACGTTCTTGTTGGTCCAGTCCATTTCGGACACGTGGACCAGACCTTCGATACCCTGCTCGACTTCAACGAAGGCGCCGTAGTCGGTCAGGTTCGTGACTTTACCGAACAGACGGGTGCTTTGTGGATAACGACGGGACAAACCGGTCCAAGGATCGTCGCCCAGTTGCTTCACGCCCAGCGAAACACGGTTCTTTTCTTGATCGTATTTCAGCACTTTGGCGGTAATTTCCTGGCCGACCGTCAACACTTCGGACGGGTGACGCACACGACGCCATGCCAGATCGGTGATATGCAGCAAGCCATCGATGCCGCCCAGGTCCACGAAGGCGCCATAGTCGGTGATGTTCTTGACGATACCGGTGACGACGGTGCCTTCTTTCAGGGTTTCCATCAGCTTTTGACGCTCTTCGCCCATCGACGCTTCGATCACCGCACGGCGGGACAAAACGACGTTGTTGCGTTTACGGTCGAGCTTGATGACCTTGAATTCCAGGGTCTTGCCTTCGAACGGGGTGGTGTCCTTGACAGGACGGGTATCGACCAGCGAGCCCGGCAGGAACGCGCGGATGCCGTTGGTCAACACGGTCAGACCGCCCTTGACTTTACCATTGACGGTACCGATGACGATTTCGCCCGATTCCATCGCTTTTTCCAGCGCCAGCCACGAAGCGAGACGCTTGGCTTTATCGCGCGACAGGATGGTATCGCCGAAACCGTTTTCCAGCGATTCGATCGCCACGGAAACGAAGTCGCCGACTTTGACTTCCAGTTCGCCGTGGTCGTTCTTGAATTCTTCGATTGGGATGAAAGCTTCGGATTTGAGGCCTGCGTTGACGATCACGAAATTGTGGTCGAGGCGCACGACTTCAGCGGAAATAACTTCGCCGGAGCGCATATCTTGACGCGACAACGATTCCTCGAAGAGCGCGGCAAAACTTTCCATACCTGTTGATTCAGTAGATGTTGTAGCAGTAGACATAGGGTTCGCACAAGTTGACCAGCAGAGATCGCACAACGCGACTTAAACTGGGTTAGGGTTTTCACACACCGGAACCGGGCTAGGCCCGGCGCAGGCACCGCACACGCACAGCAACGTGCATGTCAATACTTTACATGCGCATACCAGTTCAACACTTCAACCACCGCCTGATCGGCGGTAATCTGCGATGTATCGAGGACATGCGCCCCTTCCGCCGGCACCAAAGGCGCGATCGCACGGTGAGTATCACGCTCGTCGCGCGCTTTTAAGTCTGAAAGAAGGTCTTCCATGTTAGCAGATAAACCCTTGTCAATCAATTGCTTGTATCGGCGTTGCGCGCGCGCCTCAACGCTGGCGGTCAGAAATACCTTGAGTGGGGCATGCGGAAAAATGACGGTACCCATGTCACGCCCGTCGGCCACCAAGCCCGGTGCCTTGCGAAAACCCAGTTGCAGGCCGTATAAAGCCTGACGCACTGCAGGGAAACCGGCGATTTGCGATGCAACATTGCCAACCTCTTCGGTGCGAATCGCACCGGTGACGTTTTCATGCACCAGGATGATGTCGGCGCCGACGAAGCTGCACGGGAGCGCACCGGCCAGCTTGGCCAGCGCGTGCTCGTCGTGCAGGTCGGTGCCGCGCCGGATCGCCATCAGGGCGGTCAGGCGGTACAGTGCGCCGGAATCGAGGAAATGAAATCCGAGTTTATCGGCCACGCGGTGGGCCACCGTCCCTTTTCCGGAAGCGGTTGGGCCGTCGATGGTGATGACAGGTACGTGGGATGTGGTCATTGGTTGGCCCGTTCAAGTTGCCCCTGGGCAGGGGCTGGATTTAGAAAAGCGTGTCGTGCGCAATACTGTGGAATGCCTCGACATAGTCGGGAACAGTCTAGGCGACGCACTTTGGATCGATGCTGCGGCTGGCGTTGCCGCGCCGCGCCGCGCCGTCCAGCGAGGCCAGCGAGAAGCACATCGCCATCCGGTGATCGTCATAGGTATCGATGGTGGCGGCGGCAATGTGCGCCGGCGGCGTCACCCGCAGGTAATCGACGCCCTCTTCCACCACAGCGCCCAGCTTGCGCAATTCGCAGGCCATCGCCGCAATCCGGTCGGTTTCCTTCACGCGCCAGCTGCCGATGTTGCGCAAAATGCTGGTGCCGTCCGCGTACAGGGCGGTGATCGCGATCGTCATGGCAGCATCGGGAATATGGTTGAAATCGGCATCGATGGCTTTCAAGATACCGTTCGAGCTCGCTTCGATCCAGTTCTCGCCCATGGTGATGGTGGCGCCCATTTGCTCGAGCGCGGCCACGAACTGCACATCGCCCTGGATACTGCCCTGTCCCACGCCTTCCACCCGCACCGGCCCGCCCGCGATGGCGCCGGCGGCCAAAAAATACGAGGCCGACGAGGCGTCGCCTTCCACGAAGATGGTGCCCGGACTCTGGTAGCGCTGCCCGGCGCGCACCGTGAACGACTGCCAGCCCTCGTGCTCGACCACGACCCCGAAGCGGCGCATCAGGTTCAGCGTAATCTCGATGTAGGGCTTGGAAATGAGCTCGCCGAGCACGTCGATGGTCACGCTGTGCTCTTGCGCCATCAGCGGCGCCGCCATCAACAGCGCGGTCAGAAACTGGCTTGAGACATTGCCGCGTACCGACAGGCGCTGCGCGTGCAACTGGCCGCGCCGGATGCGCAGCGGCGGGAAGCCCGCTTGGCCCGTGTAGTCGATCCGGGCGCCGATCGCATTGAGCGCATCGACCAGGTCGCCGATCGGGCGCTCGTGCATGCGCGCCACGCCGTGCAAGGTATAGTCGCCGCCGATCACGGCCAGCGCCGCGGTCAGCGGGCGGATTGCGGTGCCGGCATTGCCCATGAACAAATCGGCCTCGCGGTTCGGAAAGGTGCCGCCGGCGCCATGAATGAAATGGGTCTGGTGCAGCGTTTCGGGATGGGCCTGTGGTTCCTGCTCCCAATGCACACCCAGCGAACGCAAGGCCCCCAGCATCACAAACGTGTCGTCCGAGGCCAGCAAGTCGACGATTTTGGTGGTGCCGCCGGCCAGCGCGGCCAGCAGCAGGGTGCGGTTCGAGATGCTCTTTGAACCGGGCAGGCGCACCACGCCCTCGACGTGCATGACCGGCGATAAATCGAGATGCTGCGGATAATGTTTCTGCTGTTGCGTCATGCGTGTCAATCCTTGGCAGGTGCTGGTTCCGGTGATAGGCGTGCGATTGTGTGTGTCTACGCTTCCGTGTTGTCGTTCGGCGCGGGCGCTTCGGCCGTCTCGATGGCCTCGATCCACTGCTGGCGGGCGTGCTGGGCGTTGGCGTACACAGCTTCGATGCCGGCACCGTCGCCGGCGGCCAGCAGCGCGCGCATGCGGCTCAATTGTGCCAGATACGCATCGAGCTCATTTAACAGGGCGCAGTGATTGGCCAGACTGATGTCGCGCCACATCTCTGGCGAGGAGCCGGCGATGCGAGTGAAATCGCGAAAACCACTGGCGGCATACTGGAACAACAAGCCCGCGTTGGGTTTGCCGGCGATCTCGTCGACCAGCGCATAGGCCAGCAAATGCGGCAAATGGCTGACGGCGGCGAACACCTTGTCATGTTGCTCGGGCGTAAGGCGATGAACGATCGCGCCGCATTGGGCCCAGGCGGCGCCAACCCGGTCAATCGCTCCCTGCGCGTTTTCCGGCAACGGCGTGAGCACGAACTTCTTGCCCCGATAAAGATCGACGATGGCGGCATCCGGCCCGTTCGACTCGCGCCCGGCAATCGGATGGCCGGGCACGAACTGCCCCACTTTGGTGTCCAGAGCGCGGCGCGCGGCGGCCACCACGTCGGCCTTGGTGCTGCCGGCATCGGTGACGATGGTGCCCGCTTCCAGGTGCGGCAAGATCGCGCACAGGATGGCTTCTGTCTGCGCCACCGGGGCGGCGATCAATACCAGGTCGGCGCCGCGCATCGCGTCGGCCAACGAGGCGCCGGGCGCGTCGATGATGCCCAGTTCCAGCGCGCGCGCCAACGCGCCAGGCGAGCGGTCGATCCCCACGATCGACGCGACCACGCCGGCGCGCTTGAGGCCCAGCGCAAACGAGCCACCGATCAGGCCAACGCCGAAAATGACAATTTTTCCAAACACGGCGCGCCCCTGGTTTACAGTTGCGCCGGCTTATGCCAGCGCTTTGGTCAAGGCGGCGATCAGGACCGCGTTCTCTTGCGGCAGGCCAATCGAAATGCGCAGCCATTGCGGCAAGCCATAGTTGCCGACCGGGCGTACGATGACGCCCTGCCTGAGCAAGGCCAGGTTGACGCGCGCGCCGGCATCGTCGTCGGCGCCGACCTTGACCAGAATGAAATTGCCGAACGAGGGTACGTATTGCAGACCCATGGCGTCGAACGCCTCGGTGAATTGCTGGTAGCCGGCGGCATTGTTGCGCGCGCCTTTTTCCAGGAATTCGGTGTCGTTCAGGGCGGCGATGGCGGCCGCCTGCGCCATTGAATTGACGTTGAAAGGCTGGCGGATCCGGTTCATCAGGTCGGTGACGGCCGGTTGCGCAATCGAGAAACCCACGCGCAAGCCGGCCAGGCCATAGGCTTTGGAGAAAGTGCGCGAGACCAGCAGGTTGGGGTATTGCTTGACCCATGCGCACGATTCGTATTGCTGGGCCGGGGCCAGGAACTCGTTATAGGCTTCGTCCAGCACCACCAGCACGTTCGACGGCACCTGCTTGAGGAAGGCTTCGATGTCATCGGCAGGGATGAAGGTGCCGGTCGGGTTGTTGGGGTTGGCGATGAATACCAGGCGGGTATCAACGTCAATCGCGGCAGCCATGGCCGCCAAGTCGTGGCCGTATTCCCTGGCCGGGACCACGATGGCGCGCGCGCCAACGCCTTGGGTTGCCAGCGCGTAGACGGCGAACGAATACTGCGCATAAACGATCGCCTCGCCGGCCTGCACGAACGCGTGCGCGGCCAGTTCCAGGATGTCATTGCTGCCGTTGCCGAGCGTGATCCAGTCTTGCGGCACGTCGTAGCGCTTGGACAGCGCCGCTTTCAGGTCGAAGCCGTTCGCGTCCGGATAGCGCCCGATATCGGCCGCGGCCAGCAGCATCGCCTGCCGGGCCGACTCCGGCACGCCGAACGGATTTTCGTTCGATGCCAGTTTGACGATGGACGCTTCGTCGAGGCCGAATTCGCGGGCGACTTCGGCGATCGGTTTGCCGCTCTGATAAGGAGCGATGGCACGGACGTATTCTGGACCGAATTTGG
>JANPCW010000087.1:0-6659 GCA_031431155.1 Janthinobacterium sp.
CGCCCATCACGGCCCCGTCGCCGTAGGTAATCAAGACGTAATTGCCGACCCATACTTCAACTTGCGCGCCGCTCAAAGGGTGGGTGACGAACAGGCCGGTCGGCATGCCCTTCTTTTCCATGGTCGCCATGTCGGCCTCGATCACGCTGCCCAGCTTGCACTCGGCGATGAAGGCGGCCAGTGCCGGGTTGTGCGCGGCGGCGTGGGCGGCCAGCGCGTGTTCCGGCGCGACGGCGCAAAAGGTCACGCCCATGATGGTGTCGGCGCGCGTGGTAAATACCCACAGCTTGCCGTCGTTGATGGGGGCACCGGCCGCATCGGTGATCTGGTGCGGGAATGCGAAGCGCACGCCGGTCGATTTACCGATCCAGTTGGCTTGCATCACGCGCACGCGCTCGGGCCAGCCGGGCAGTTTGTCGTCGACGTAGTCGAGCAGCTCTTCGGCGTAATCGGTGATCTTGGCGTAGTACATCGGGATTTCGCGCTTTTCGATCAGCGCGCCGGAACGCCAGCCGCGTCCGTCGACCACTTGCTCGTTGGCCAGCACGGTCTGGTCAACCGGATCCCAGTTCACGCTGCCGGTTTTCTTGTAGATGATGCCTTTTTCCAGCATCTTCAGGAACATCCACTGGTTCCACTTGTAGTATTCGGGCTTGCAGGCGGCCATTTCGCGCGACCAGTCGATCGCCAGGCCCATCGATTCCATTTGCTGCTTCATGTGGGCGATGTTGGCATAGGTCCACTGTGCGGGCGGCACGTGGTTGGCCATGGCGGCGTTTTCGGCCGGCATTCCGAACGCATCCCAGCCCATCGGCATCAGCACGTTGTAGCCGTTCATCCGCAAATAGCGGTACATCACGTCATTGATCGTATAGTTGCGCACGTGGCCCATGTGCAGCTTGCCCGACGGGTAAGGCAGCATCGAGCAAGCGTAGTACTTGCCCTTGGGGAAACGCGGGTCGTGCTCAATGGCCTTGTAGGCGTCGATCGCCTTCCAGTGGGATTGCGCGGCTTGTTCGACGTCGGCTGGACTATATTTTTCTTGCATGATGTGCGGCCAAAAGTGACTATGAACCAAACATTATACTGGTTCAACCCCTTGGGCAGGGAGCCGCAGCCTGGCGCCGCGCACGCTCAAACATGCGACCGCTTCCCTCAACGCAAAACCAGCTCCAGCGCGGGCAGTTCGCCGTAATCCTCATAGCGCTCATTGATGCCGGCGATGCAAAACGTCATCTCATCCAAAATATCGGCTGCCTGCGTGCGCATCAGTTGCGCGTCAAGCACGACAATTTGCAGGGTTTCGTTCGGCTTCAACCGGAATTTGCTCATCCCGTCCTCGTCGCGCAGGTAGGACAGGCAGTCTACCCAGGCATCCATCGTCCCGGCGTAGAACGCGGGAAAACCGAGCGCGCGCCGGCATTCGGCGTGAAAGCTGGGCCAGTCGGCAATCAGTGCACCATGAATTTGCGCGCTAGCCATGATTATTCTTTCTCTTTCTTGGGCTCGGTGACGAAGCCGAGCTTGGTCAGGCCGCTAGCCTGGGCCGCCGCCATCACCTGGGCCACGGTTTCATAGCGGGTTTCCTTGTCGGCCCGCAGTTGCAGCTCGGGCTGCGGCGCCAGCTTTGACGATTGCGCCAGCTTCGCATCCAATCCCTTGGCATCGACCGCTTCATTGTTCCAGAAGATCTTGCCTTTGGCGTCGATCGCGAGGCTGACGCTGGCCGCTTGCTGCTGGGCTGCGCCGGCCTGCGCCTGCGGCAGGTCGAGCTTGATCGCGTGCGTGAACATGGGCGCGGCGATGATGAAGATCACCAGCAACACCAGCATCACGTCGACCATGGGGGTGACGTTGATGTCTGCCATCAGCGGCTGTTGCCGGTGGTGATTAAAGGCGCCGAAAGCCATGCTTGCTCCTTATTTCCTGGTCAGGTAGGCGTGCAGGTCATGGGCGAATCCGTCCAGTTCGGCCAGCGTGAGCCGGTTGACCCGGTTAAAGCCGTTATAGGCCAACACCGCGGGAATCGCGACCGCCAGCCCGAGCCCGGTCATGATCAAGGCCTCGCCCACCGGCCCGGCCACTTTATCGATTTGCAGCGTTCCGGCGGCCGCGACCGCCGCCAGCGCATAATAAATCCCCCACACGGTGCCAAGCAGGCCGACAAACGGCGCAGTTGCACCAATCGAGGCCAGCACGGCCAGGCCGCTTTCGAGGCGCTGGGTGGAACGGTTAATTTCCTGGCGCAGCACGCGGGTGACTTGTTCGCCGCCGTCCAGTTCGCGCGACAGCGATGACGCGCCCCCCGATGACGCATGCTTGGCCCCTTGCACCACCAGTGGCAAATAAATGCCCTCGCGGTCGGCCAGCATCAGCGCCGCGACGGCGTCCGGCATGCCGGGCGCGGCCCAGAATACGTCGATCGCCAGCGCACTGCGCCGGATACGCCATGCGCTCCACGATTTGGAGAGAATGAAATACCAGCTGGCCAGCGACATCGCCAGCAGCAAATACGCCACCGCATGGCTGATCGCATCGCCCTGCGCCCAAAAGTGCGCCAAACTAAAATGATTATCGGGGTTCGTTGTCATCGCTGTCGTCTACGGAAATTTTGAGAATAAAACATCTTGCATGTCATACAAACCGGTCGGCTTGTCGGCCAGGAAGCGCGCCGCGCGCAGTGCGCCGTGCGCATAGGTGACGCGGCTGCTCGATTTGTGGCTGATTTCGATGCGCTCGCCGATACCTGCAAACAGTACAGTATGATCGCCGACGATGTCGCCGCCGCGGATCGTGGCAAAGCCGATCGAGGATGGGTCGCGCTCCCCGGTCACGCCTTCGCGGGCGTACACGGCGCAGTCCTTCAAATCGCGCCCGAGGGCGCCGGCGATTACCTCGCCCATTTTCAACGCAGTACCGGAGGGCGCGTCGACCTTGTGGCGGTGGTGCGCCTCAACGATTTCGATATCGTAGCCTTCGGACAAACTCCTGGCCGCCATGTCCAGCAGTTTCAGGGTGACGTTCACGCCCACGCTCATATTCGGCGCGAACACGATCGCCGTTTTTTGCGCCGCGGCGGCAATCGCCGCCTTGCCGTGGGCGTCGAAACCGGTGGTGCCTATGATCATCTTGATGCCATGTTGCGCGCAGTAGGCCAGATGTTGCAGCGTGCCTTCAGGGCGGGTAAAGTCGATCAGGTAGGCGGCGCCGGACAGGCCTTTGGCCAACTCGGACTCGATCAGTACGCCGGCCGGCTTGCCCAAAAAAGCGCCGGCGTCGGTGCCGATGTGGGGCGCGCCCGCCACATCGAGCGCGCCGGCCAGGCGCGCGTCAGGCGCCTCGCCGATCGCTTCGATCAGGATGCGGCCCATGCGGCCGCCGGCGCCAGCGATGGCGATCTTGAGTTGATTCATTGCTTGAGTCATTCAGTCACCTGGAACGAAAGCCGATTATTTACTAATGTTAATGGTCGCGCGCGTGTCTTCTTTTTTCGGCTCGGCCTTGGGTGCAACCTTGACCGGCCCGGCGATGCGCGCGATGTATTCTTTTTCGGTCGGCAGGTTGCCGCCGTCGAAGCGCACCAACTTGTCATCCTTAAAATACACGGTGACCCGGCTGGTGGTCAGTTCGCCATTGCCGCGTTCCAGGCGGAACGGATAATCCCAGCGATCTGCATGGAACACGTCTGCCACCAGCGGCGTACCGAGCAAGAATCGCACCTGGTCGCGCGTCATGCCTTCTTTCAATTGCGCCAGCATTTCCTGGGAAATGAAGTTGCCTTGCTGCACGTCAGGACGGTAAGGCGAAAACACCCAGAGGAATTTTTGCAAACCGGTCACTCTGGTCGTTTGCGCGCCCGAGCCGTCGGTGGCAACCCCACTGTCCGCTTTGGCGTCGGCGGCGGGGTTGGCAGCGACGGGGGCGGCGGTTTCGGGCGCGGGCTTCGCCTTGAAAAGGTTCAGGGATGAGCAACCCGACATGGTCAGCGCGACGCACACTGCGCCAGCCAGAAGCGGCCTTCGACAATTGAAACTGGGCGAAATGGAGTGGGAGTGCAGTACAGCTTGGGGTGCGCGCATAAGTGACCTCAAATCGATTGAGCAGAAGTGCCAAAACGCCATATGATAAAGCACACGGTGCAACCTCGTGTCGCCAATCTGAACGACAGCAGGCTCTCTTGCATGACGAGCATGTGAAAATAGCAGGAAAATGGCAGGAAATGCCGGATCAATCGCCCGCGCGGCGCCGCTGCCGCCCGCAACTCACAGCGGGATCGATAGCGTGATTGCCATGCCTTGGCCCGGCTCGCTGACTGCGGCAAACGTCCCTCCCAGCGCGTGAATCCGCTCCTCGATCCCGGCCAGCCCAAATGCGTTGGCCTTTCTGCGGCAATCGGGGAAGAGGCCGACCCCGTCATCGGCAATCTGCATGAACAGCTCGCCATCCCTGCGCTGCATCCCGATCTGCACATGGCTTGCCTGTGCATGCCGAATGATGTTGGTCAGTGATTCCTGCACGATGCGAAACAGGGCCGTGGCACGCTTTTCGTCGAGCGCAAACTCTTCATGGTCGATCTGCAATTCGCACACGATTCCGGTGCGCCGCTCAAATTGCTTGGCCTGCCAATCGACTGCCGCATGCAAGCCAAGGTCCAGCACGGCCGGGCGCAGATCATTCATGATGGCCCTGACGGCCTTGATCGTGGTGTCGATCTGCGTCAACGCTGCATCGGTCCGTTCCTTGGTAATGGCAACCGAATCCGGACGCGCCGCGATCATCGACACGTCCAGCCGCAGCGCCATCAGATTTTGTCCCAAGTCGTCGTGAATATCGCGCGCAATGCGCTTGCGCTCGTCTTCTTTGACCCTTTCCTGATGGTCAGCCAGTTTGCGCAACTGCGTGCGCGAATGGCGCAGAGCTTCCTCTGTGCCCTTGCGCACGCTGATGTTCCTGCTGGTTCCCCGGTAGCCCGTAAACTGCCCGAGGGCATTGAAGATCGGCTTGCCGCTGGCACTGAACCACTGGGTGGACACCCCCTTAAGCACAGTCTTGAACTCGAAATTCTTGAATGGCTGATGGGCCTCCAGCGTGGCACGGTGCGCCAGCCAATCCGATGTATCCGGATCGACCGACAGATCCCAGCGGGTCGCGCCCAGCTTAATCCCCGGTGCCGGCTCGCCTTTTCCCATCACCCCCAGCGCGTAACTGATATATCGGAAATGTTCATCCTGCTCCCAGAACCAGTCGGATGACAAATCGGCCAGTTCGCGCGAGCGCTCTTCGCTGCTAACGAGCGCCTGCTCCACCTGCTTGCGCGCCTTGATGTCGTCGATCAACAGCTGGTTGACCTGCTTGAGTTCATCGGTGCGCTCCGCCACCTGTTGTTGGATGCGCTGCGCGCGCAACGCGACTGACTGCAAGTAGGCGCATGCCACGCCAGTGGTGAACAAACCCATCAGCAGTACAAACAGCGCTTCGGCATGGGTGGCGAGAAACGCGGTCGGCTGCGCTGTAATGACCATATGCCAAGCGCTGCCAGCGACATCGAAACTTTGGGAGATGGGTTCTGGCCGGTTCGCAAACCACCAAGCGGAACCTTTTGGAGTTTCGGTCCCCGCCTTTGCCGGACCGTAGACCAGCTTGTTTTCGTCAGCCGAGGCTGATGCATACATGCGAATATCGAGGCCTGCGTTGCCGGACGAACCGGCCGACTCGAATATTTTTTCAAACAACGTGCCCGCACGCAGCACAGCCACCGTATACCCGACCACGGCCAAGCGGCGCGATGCGACATCGGCTGGCACCGCCCCCCCTTTATACACCGCCTTCAAGATGCGGAAACCGGGCTGTTCGTCGCTGTCGTTAAAGATCCGAAACAAGCCGGTTGCCGACGGCAAGCCAGTGTCTTCGGCACGCCGAGTTGCATCCTGAAATGGCAAAGACGATGCGTCAAGACCAAAGGCCGTTTCCTTTCTCTCCATCGGCTCGCGATAGTCAATGACGCGGTAGCGATCTTTCACAACCGCCACCACGCGCTTGCCGTTAGTCAATTCTTCAATGGAAAAGCCCGGGTAGCGGGTGCGCATCCGCGCCTCGAACGCGGGCCGCTCATTCCGCGATATCAGCCGTTGGAAAGCGAATGCCTCGATATACGAATAGCGGGCGCGCAGTGGCTGCGTGAAGGACTGAAACTGTTCGCGGCTGACGCTGCCATTGGTGACAAATAGCTGATTGACGACCTGTAGCGCGTCAATCGCGTTGGTCATCCCTTGCGCCACCGCGGTTACCCGGAACTGCGCGCGACGTTCGAAGTTGACATGGTCGCTGTTCTGTTGGTTTCGATAGGCCCAAGAAAACAGGACAAACGAGACGATCAGCCCGAAGATCAACATGCACAACGCCGGAAGTTTCAATGGAAAGGATAAGCGGCCACGGCGCATTGGTCACCATTCAGATCAGGCTGAAAAGGTTGATCATAAACGATAGTGAGCGGTAAGAAATAAATATGTGGGCCGACCGCAGGGCAATCGCATCAAAAGCTAGACGTGTAGGCCAAGCACTTCGGCCAAGTAACGCTCGTTGAGCGCGGCGAACTGGCGCTTCTTGGCCACCGTTAGCTTACGTGAGGTGGTTGCCTTCAACAGATTCATGGCGATTTT
>JANPCW010000088.1:0-1807 GCA_031431155.1 Janthinobacterium sp.
GGGGCGTCTATCAATCAGCGCGTCAGGGGGGTATTGGGGTATCGGAAGGCAAGGGCGCACCTGCTTGCCGCGCCTGGGCACACCTGGCATTCCGCCGATTTCATTGGATCGCTTCTGTCTTACGCGCGGATGGGCATATTCTCAACCTGGCAGGAGAATAAGGCAGAGCCTGTCGGATCGACTGCGGAATTATCTGCCTCGCCCTTTTGAATGGCTGAATCCCCTTGCGGTGATGCTGACCGCGTCACCGAGTGGCCGTCGCTTGAGGCGCTGGAGCGTGGCGTCATCGACCGGGGCCACAAGGATGTCGTCCCCGAAGCCAAGTAATGCCAAGCCCTGGCCGGCGACTGTGCGGGTGCCGGCATACTTCAGCGGTTTCTCAGTCCCCTTGAACCGAAGATGTCGCGGAATGGGCAAACCAGCTTTGCGCTTCTGTTCCCGCTCGAAAATGTACTGCTCTGCCGCATCCGGAACGCTTATTTTTTCTGTCCTAGAAAGAGCCCGTCGCAGCTCGTTAGCTGCTGCGGCTCCTTGCTGCTCCAGGTGATCAGGAACATGACCCGGCAGTAGCACCGTACTTCCTCTGGCGAAGCGAACCATACCGAGTTCGGACAAGCTTCGCAGACGGTTTTGGCTCTCGGGCGGCGGGTGTCGCCCAATTGCGCCAACGTCGGGCTTGCGGGCGCTTCCTGGTGTTCGTTCCGCGCGGGTTCTGCCGGGTTGCAGGCTGGCCGGGCTTCCAGCGGCGGCAGGTCCACTGCGAACAACGCCGTCTGCAGTAGCTTGTCGCTGTCCGTTCGGGAGTGGCTCATGTTTTTTCTCCTTGTTGAATATTGTGCGCAATAAATCTGCCCTGCGGCATTCCAGGGCCGCGTCATCGAACGTAACCGTCAGCGCCGCGGAGGCAGCGGCCCGGACGATGTCTTCCTTGAATGCCGCGCTGCCGTTGACGCTGATGCAGTTGCCGTAGCGCGCCAGCGCCATGCGCAAAGCCGCTTGCAAACCGGCCTCGTCAGTTTTACCCGGGACATGCAGCGCCTTGCCGTCGTCGCGCACGGTCGTGGCGCCAACGCGATAGATGATCGTGCCTTGCTTGGTCACGCCACACTCATCTGGACAAGGGTGCTGCGCCTGGCGTCGCCCCTTGCCGGTCAATGTGTCGCCTTGCAGGCTGGCGCCGCCCGGCCGGGCGCGCAATGCTGCCAGCGCCTCGCTGTCGCCTTCCACAGCCCGATCGCGCAGCCAGTCGGCCCAGGTCCGATGCCCATGGCGTTCATGGATTTTCTGGCGTTCATGTGCATACTGTTCGCCGATAGTCTTGATCTCGGCGAGCAGGGCCTTTCCGACGACGCTATACATCAGCCTTTTTGCCGGCCTGCTCGCATCGACGAACTTGATCAGGGCGCGCTTGAGCCTTGCGCCGCGCTTGGCGGCATCGACCTGGCGGTTCTTGCGTGTACGGACCTGTGCGCACTCGCTTGCGCGGGTTGCGCCGGCATGTTGCTGCGCCTTCTTGTACGTTGCGTACAGATCGTCGGTATTGATGCGCGAGCGCATCGGCCTGGGTGCGTATGTCTTTGCGGGCCGCTCGGCAGCCTGCGGTTCTGGCGCAGGAACGAACGGGCCGAAGCGGGCCTCCAGTCGGGCCTTGGAATACTCGCGTGCGATCGAACTGGCCTTGACGGTGGTGCCGTCCCCGGCGCTGACGACCAGCCCATTGCCGCGTTCGTGCAGGCGCAGGCCATTCTCGCGCATGACCTGGTGCAGCGCCCTCCAGGATTGGGCACCCTGGATCTGCTCCACACAC
>JANPCW010000089.1:0-7063 GCA_031431155.1 Janthinobacterium sp.
CAATATCGGGAGTTTAACGGTGAATCGCTCCATTTGGAAGATATTTTTTCAACACCGTATCCGTATTGCATCAGCGTATTGCGTCAGTATACCCAGTAGCAAAATTGGAACCGCGTAACACGTTGCGCCAGCCCATGATCGGATCCCTTCATGCCTGTCGCAGGGCGGTCGCGGAGGCTTTTATTTTTGCAGTGCAGCATGACTCTGGTTCAACCTATTCAATCGGAAAATAATGGCCATCAAACTGACTAAGGAAGTCGAAGAGCGCCTGCTCGCTTCGCTCCAGCGCTACTGTGCGCAAAACTTCGACGAGGAGGTGGGCCAGCTGAAAACGCGACTCTTGCTCGATTTTTGTTTGCGCGAAATCGGTCCCTCTGTCTACAATCAGGCTGTCCTGGATGCACAGGCGGCGCTGCATGAGAAAATCGCCGAGATTGATGCGACCTGTTATGAAACCGAATTCGGCTACTGGAAAAAGTAGCGCGGGCGCACCAGAGAACTGCCACCAGGAGCCGCAGATGGATCTGATCATACGCAACGCCAGCCTGCCCGACGGCAGCCGGAACCAGGACATCGCCATTGAGCACGGGCGCATCGCCGCCGTCGGCGTGGCATTGCCGGCGCGTGGCGCGCGCGAGATCGACGCCGAAGGCGACCTGGTAACACCGCCCTTTGTCGACGCCCACTTCCACATGGACGCCACCCTCAGTGTCGGACTGCCGCGCCTGAACCAATCGGGCACGCTGCTGGAAGGGATCGCGCTGTGGGGCGAACTCAAGCCGCAGCTGACCCAGGACGCGCTGATCGGTCGCGCGCTCCAGTATTGCGACTGGGCGGTCGGGCGTGGGCTGCTGGCAATCCGCTCGCACGTCGATATCTGCGACGAGCGCCTGCTCGCCGTTGAGGCATTGCTCGACGTCAAGCGCCAAGTCGCGCCCTACCTCGACCTGCAACTAGTCGCCTTCCCGCAGGACGGCTTGCTGCGCAGCGCCGGCGCCTTGAACAACCTCAAACGCGCCCTTGCGCTCGGGGTGGACGTGGTTGGCGGCATTCCCCACTTCGAACGCACCATGGCCGCCGGCGCCGACTCGGTGCGCATCCTGTGCGAATTGGCGGCCGAGCGCGGCCTGCGGGTCGACATGCATTGCGACGAATCGGACGACCCGATGTCGCGCCACATTGAAACCCTGGCCAGCGAAAGCGTGCGCTGCGGCCTTGCGGGCAGGGTGGCCGGCTCGCATCTGACCTCGATGCACTCGATGGATAACTACTATGTCAGCAAGCTGCTGCCCCTGATCCGCGAAGCCGGGGTCGCCGTGATCGCCAATCCGCTCATCAACATTACGCTGCAGGGCCGGCAAGACAGCTACCCCAAGCGGCGCGGCATGACTCGGGTGCCGGAACTGATGGCGGCCGGCATCGACGTCGCGTTCGGCCACGACTGCGTGATGGACCCGTGGTACGGGCTCGGCTCGGGCGACATGCTCGAAGTTGCCCACATGGGCTTGCATGTGGCGCAAATGACGGGGCAGGACGCGATGCGCGCCTGCTTCGCGGCCGTCACCGAAACGCCGGCCCGGATCCTCGGCCTGGAAGATTACGGCTTGGCGCCCGGCTGCCACGCCGACCTGGTCATCCTCGACGCGAGCGGCCCGGTCGACGCGATCCGCCTGCGCGCGGCGCGCCGCTACGTGATCCGGCGCGGCCAGGTGATCAGCCAGGCGGCGCCGGCCGAAGCCACGCTCAGTTTGCCCGGCCGCCCGCCCCGCACCGCGTTTCGCCTGATGGATCAAGGGCCCCCGCGTGCGTGCGCATGACCGGATGTCATAAAGTTGCAGGCCCTGGAAATTCTTTAGGAGAATTATGAAAATACTCGACACTGAGCGCCTCACGCTGCGCACCATCAGCGTGGACGATGCCCCGTTTTACCTCACATTGATCAACGATCCGTCCTGGATCAAGAACATCGGCGACCGGGGCACGCGCACGCTAGAGGCCGCGCGCGAGGCGATCCTGAACGGGGCGGTGGCGATGCAGCAGCAGCGCGGCTTTTCGCTGTACCTGATCGAGCGCAAGGATGGCATGGTGCCAATCGGCATCTGCGGCTTGATCAAGCGGGCTACCTTGCAGGATGTGGACATCGGGTATGCCTTCTTGCCGCAGTTCTGGGGCCAAGGCTATGCCTATGAATCGGCTAGTGCCGTGATGCAATACGCCAACACGACGCTCGGCCTGCAGCGTCTGGCCGGCATCACCTCGCCCGAGAACGGTAGCTCGAACCGCTTGCTCAGGAAACTGGGGTTTCACTTTGAACAATTCACCCATCTGTCGGATGACGATCCGGGCACCAATTTGTATGGTTACGACTTTATTGCTGTGCTGTCGAATGGGTAAACCCATGCCGCGCCTGTGGTTTTGTTGTTTTCAGAGAGTTTATATGTCGGCTGAGTCCGCTTGTGGCTTGGATTCTATATTGCCTTAGTGCATTATTCCGGTTTGCCTGTACCACCGGCAAACCAGCGCGACGCAACCATCATGTTGCAATTAGACGGCCTACTTTGAAAGAAAACGAATGAAACTTGTTACTCTGAAAATTAGTGTTCGTTTGGGGTTGCTGGGTGGGTTTTTCTTGATCGCCCTGTCGGTGGTGGGTCTGGGCGGCTGGCGCGCGCTCAACGTCACCAATGCCCGCGATGCCGTGGCCATGCAGGAAATGGCGACGCTGACGATGGCGATCGATACCGCCCGCAGCGCTCAAGTCGAATTCAAGATCCAGGTGCAGGAATGGAAGAACACTCTGCTGCGTGGCAATGATCCGGCCGCTTTCGATAAATACAGCAAAGCGTTTTCGAAGCACAGCGATGGGGCCCAGGCCGCGCTAAAAAAAGTCACCGTCCTGCTCGCCGAACTGGAGGTGCGCACGGTGCTGGTGGACGACGCGCTCAAGCTGCATGCCGAGCTCGGCCAAAACTACCTGAACGCATTGAAGCAGTATGATTCCGCCAAGCCAGACAGCGCGCACGTAATCGATGCCTTGGTCAAGGGGATGGACCGCGAGCCGAGCAAAAAAATCGACGAGATCGTCGCCTTCATTCAGGAACAGTCGCGCAGCCTGATGGCAGTGATGGAAAAAGAAAGTGCGCAAGCCTATCGCAACGCCACCATGTTCCTGTTGGCGATCATGCTGGTGACCGTATTGTTGGGCTGCGCGATCGTGCTATGGCTGGCGCGCAGCATCACCAGGCCGCTCGATTACGCGGTCGGGATCGCACAGGCGGTCTCGAGCGGCGACCTCAGCACACCGATCAACGCCGACGGCAACGACGAGATCGGCACCTTGCTCAATGCGCTCAAGGACATGCAGCAAAACCTGGCGCAGATCGTCGGCAAGGTGCGCGTCGGCACGGATGCGATCGCCCTGGCGTCGTCTGAAATTGCAACCGGCAATCAGGACCTGTCGGCCCGCACCGAAGAGCAGGCCAGTTCGCTGGAAGAAACGGCGTCGGCGATGGAACAGATCACCAGCACTGTCAGGCAAAACGGCGAGCATGCAACCCAGGCCAGCAAACTGGCGGGAACGGCGTCGCAGGTGGCCCAGAAGGGGGGCGCCGTGGTGGCGCAGGTGATCGACACCATGGGCTCGATCAATGACTCGTCCAGGCGGATTGTCGACATTATCGGGGTGATCGATGCGATTGCATTCCAGACCAATATTCTCGCCTTGAATGCGGCCGTGGAAGCGGCGCGCGCCGGCGAGCAGGGCCGCGGCTTCGCGGTGGTCGCCTCCGAGGTGCGCAGTCTGGCGCAGCGCTCGGCCGCCGCGGCCAAGGAGATCAAGTCGCTGATCGGCGATTCTGTCGAGAAAGTGGAGTCGGGCAGCAAACTGGTGGGACAAGCCGGCGTGACCATGGACGAAGTGGTTGCCAGCGTCAAACGGGTGACTTCGATTATCGGCGAAATCGCGGTCGCCAGCGATGAGCAGATCGTGGGCATCGAGCAGGTCAACCAGGCGATCAGCCAGATGGATAGCGTAACCCAGCAGAATGCGGCGCTGGTCGAGCAAGCAGCGGCTGCCACCGAAGCCATGGAGCAGCAGGCTGTCAGCCTTGCCAAAGCGGTCAGTATTTTCAAGCTGGATGCGCGCCTGGCGCTGGCCGCGCCGGCGCCGCGCCCGGTCCGGCGAACCGTGCCGCCGGCGTCGGTACGATCGCAGTCCGTGGCGCCGGCCCGCATCCCCGGCCGGGCCAAGGCGGCAGCCCTTGTGAGCAGCGAGTGGGAACAATTTTAGGCGATAGGATGAGCGGCGGCGGGTATGTGTTGGCGATCCATGGCGGCGCAGGCGCGATTGCGCCCGATGGCGATGACGCGCCGCACAGCGCGCAGTACCACGCGGCGCTCAAGCTGGCGGCAGCGGCCGGCGAGGCCGTGCTGGCACGCGGCGGCTGCGCGCTCGACGCCGTGGTGGCGGCCGTCGTGTCGTTGGAAGACTGCATCCTGTTCAATGCCGGCCGCGGTTCGGTCTACAGCGCTGACGGACGGCAGGAAATGGATGCCATCGTGATGGACGGCAAGAACCTGGCTGCGGGCGCGGTGGCCGGCGTATGCACGGTCGCAAATCCGGTCTTGCTGGCGCGCGCCGTGATGGAACAAACCCATTGCGTGATGCTGGCAGGGGAGGGCGCAGAACGCTTTGCGCGCGAAGCCGGCTTCGCGGTGACGCCGGCGGAGTATTTTGCGTCGCCAGAGCGGCTTGAGCAACTGCGCCAGGCCAAGGCGGCTGGGCATGCGATGCAGCTCGACCATGACGGCAAATCGGCCGCGCCGATCGATCCCACTAACAAGTTCGGTACCGTAGGCGCTGTCGCGCGCGACCGTGCAGGCAACCTTGCCAGCGCCGTCTCCACCGGTGGCATGACCAACAAGCGGCCGGGACGTGTGGGCGACACGCCCATCGTTGGCGCCGGCTGTTATGCCGATAACCGTACCGTCGCGGTGGCGGCAACCGGCAGCGGCGAGCACTTCATGCGTACCGTACTGGCGTACGATATCGCCGCACGCATGGCGTATTCCGGCGCAACGCTGGCACAAGCGGCTGACCTGGCGCTGCACGATGGACTCGGACGCATTGGCGGCAGCGGTGGCGTGATCGCCATCGATCGCGCCGGCAACCTTGCCATGCCATTTACGACCACGGGCATGTATCGCGCCTCGGTGCGCGAAAACGAAGCAATCGTAAGCGCCATCTTCCCGCAAGCCTAGCTCCCGCGCGGCTCACGTTGCGCGAGCCTGCCATTCGACGGCCGCGCCAAGCCTGATTTCGCCGCTTCCGGCAATAGTGCAAGCTGCGGGGCTCAATGGCGCCGCCTTGAGAAGACCCAAGCATAGAGCGCGATGTTGACAGCAAGCACCACACCAGCAAGCGCGAATTGGGTTTCTTCGGTGAGTCCTGGTGGATAGATGATGTCCAACACATAGTGCTCGATAAAACTTTCGGCATAGCCCGAACGGCCTGACTTGATGCGAAGCTGGTTCTCCAAATAAGTGAGCGGACAGGCCCGGCCGGTGAGTTCAACAAAAATTGCCCAAGCGGCGGCGGGAAGATGAACCACGGCGATCCAGCGCCAACGCACCACCATAACCGCACCCACAACGGCGAACAGGATAAAGGCCAGATGCAGCAATAGGACGCCGTCGGCAGCCATTCGAAACGACATGAGAGCCCCCAGAGTGAGCGATCACCGACGACCGGGAACCACTTTCACAGGTTGCGGTGTGACGGCCATCGCATCTTTGGACCGGCGGCGGCAACCGCATTAATATTGGCGGCGCTGGGTATGGTACCGCTTGACGAGCGTCGAACTTTGGCCAGTGTTGGCATCGAGCACACCGCGCACACGATCACAACATTCTGGCTGGACTGGTGAAAGGGGTTTTGTTGCATGTTTCTTTCTGTTATGATTATTGGTATCAAATATGTTATGACCACTCGTTAAGATAGCAAACGACACAGATTCCTGCGTTTTTGTTCTCCACGATCGCGAAGACTTTCAGATGGCCACTAGCCGCGCAGCTGTTTTCCGTTATTTGCCGGCAATGCTTGCCACGGCATCGGGCTTGGTCATCACCGCGTTTCTGTTCGCGGGCGTGCGCTCCTAGGAACATGATCAAGCGGAAACCTGGTTCCGGCAACATGCCAGCGTTCGGATCGCAACGGTCAAAGAGGAAATGCTGCGGGCCGTCGACGCACTGAAAACGCTGAACCATTTTTTCCGCTCGCTTGGCGCCGTCGATCGCGAACAGTTCCACACCTTCGCGACGGCGATGCTCGAGACCAACCCGTCGATTCGCTCGTTCAGTTTTCAGCGTCTGCTGACGCAAGCCGAACGCCCTGCGTATGAGGCGGCCATGCGCAAGCACTATCCGGATTTCTCGATCGGGAAGTGGGTCGATGGCAAACGCATTCCGGTTGGTCCGATGCGCAGCTATCGCGTCGTCGATTATCTGGAACCGATGCAAGGCAATGGAGTGGCGTTCGGATTGGACGCTTCATCGATTCCGAAGCAGTTCGATGCGATGCAACGCTATGTCATTGTTTTTTCTTTGCCCGCACAAAGGTTGGTCCCCACAGCGGGTGTCCATTTTCCCCGGGCGCAAGATCAAAAGCAGGATCGAGCTTGATCGCTTTTTCGAACTGTTGTCGACACAATGTCTTGCGCCCCGTCACGCAATAGCTGAACGCCATATACTTCAGGGCCGCTATTTGGGTCGCCTTCGGTCCGGTCGGCCAGATTTCGCGAGCACCGCCAAGCCGCTTGATGGCGTTCTTGTAGTCGCCGTTATTGTATAAATTGATCCCGTCATGGAGCGCCACCTGATCCTGGCTTTGCATGGGAGTATCCGGGCGTCCTGCGGCCGGCACGCCAACTCCGGCTGGCGTACCCGGCCCCAAGGCGGCAACGCTGGTCCCGGTCCCGGCGTCTGGGACCGTTTTTGGCAGCGCGCATCCAGAAAGAATGGCTGCCGCGAAAATGCATGAGAGGGGGGCTTTACTGAGCAAAATATT
>JANPCW010000090.1:0-3311 GCA_031431155.1 Janthinobacterium sp.
CTCCATTTCGTATAACAACTATTATCAGATAGGTAAATTCTCATCGGCCAGGAAGCGATTATCGTGCTCTTGTTGCACGCGACCCAAGTTCCAGCCTTGATGTATCAAGTATATGCAAGTTCTACGATGCGGTGGAATATGTTCGCTGGTTTGGGATGGAAATTTGGTTCCTGGGGGCATCTGGCGCAGATCGACACCGCGTTGCTGCAGGGTTGGCCCCGGAAATCAGGAAAAGTGACGGCTCTGCCGGGGCGCACCGGCATTGGCCGGCGGGTGTTTTTTGCGGCCCGGCCCGGCCAGCATGATCACACCAGTCAACGTCAGCGCGCCGCCGACCCACTGCCACCCAGTGAGCGATTCGGACAGCAGCCAGCCGGCCAGGCCGACCGTGATCAGCGGTTCCAAGGTCGAGAGCATCGCCGCCTGCGCCGCCCCGAGCCGCTTGAGCCCGGCAAAAATGGCGATCACGGCAATCACGGTCGAAGCCAGCGTGACGCCCGCCACGCCGCCCCAGCCGCTCAGGGTGGCTGGAAAGCGGACCGCGAGCCCGAACCGCGCACGCACCAGCGCCAACAGAGTAAATACAGTGGCACAGGCCAGGCAGATGATTGCGGTGGTGACGACCGGGTCCAGATTGCGGGTAACCGTGGCGCCCGCCGTGATATAGCCGGCATAGATCAGCGCCGCGCCCAGGGCCAACCCGATTCCCAGCGCAGAGGCCGGCGCTGCGCCCGCGATCCCGTTGGCGCCGATAGTCAGCATGGTGCCCAGCGCGCACAGGAGCAGGATGCCGCACTGGCCGGCGCTCACTTTTTCATGCAGGAACAGCACTGCCAGCAGGGTCACCATCATCGGGTAGGTATATAGAATCAGGCTCACCAGCGACGCAGGCAAGAGGGTGAGCGCGGCAAAATAGCAATACGACATGCCGACGTAGCCGATTCCGCCCATCAGACACAGTTGCATGACTTCCTTGCGGCTCGGCCACGGCAGTTTGCGCTGCAGCGCCACTCCCAGCAGGAGCAGGCCGGCAGCCCAAAAGCGGGCGATCAGCACGCCGTACAGGTCAGCCCCGTCGGCATAAGCGAAGCGGGTGAAGATGGCCATGCTGCCGAAACCCAAGGTCGATAGCATGATCAGGAGCATGCCTTGGGTCCGGTGCTGGGAGGGGAGCGGTGAATTGGGCATGAGTGCTTAGGGGTAGTCAGCGAGTGTGCAAGCGGCGCGCCAGTGGGTGGTACGCCAGTTGCCGATCCTCAATTATGACGGAGTTGCCGTCGTTTTGCCAGTTTTAGATGATGTTTGGCAGCGTTGCAGCCGCTCACCGGGTGCGTTGCACCGGAATCAGCGGCCCGGGCGCCGGCCACACGCCGCGCGCCAGCACGCGGCCGCTATCGAACAGCAGCCAGCTTTGGGCGCCATAATGTGGAAGCGGGCGCAGCAGCGCGAGCAGGGCGGCTGCGTCGGCGCCGGAAATTACCGCCAGCGGTGGGCCGGCGGCGCGCTGGATCGTCCACACCTGCGCGCTGCCCATGCGGTTCGCGTTGCCCGTGGCCGCCAGACTGGTCGGACGGGACGACAGGCCGGCGCTGGCCAGTGCGGCATCGACATCGGCGTGCAGACCGGCCAGCAATACCGGCTCGCTGCCACGATGCAACTGGTCAGGCGCGATCGACTGGGGCGCCGTTTCGAACAAGCGCCGCGCCAGTGCGCCGACGGCCTCGCGCACATCGGGCGCCGCCGACGCGATCAGCAGCCGTGGCGCGGTGGCGACCATCCACTGGCGCAGGATCGGTGGCAGCTGCGTACCCTCGAGCTGGCGCCACACCTTCAGCTCAGGGTCGAGCCGCACGCCTTGCGGCAACGCCGCCACCGGCAGCGTCACTTCATCAAGCGCGCCGCGGCTGTCGATCCAGCGTATCTCGGAGTGGCTGGCATAGACTATTTCCAGAGGCAAGCGCAGCGCATAGGGCGGCGCGCCCTGTTCCAGTGCCAGCGTTAAGCGGGTCTGGTCGCCCTCAGACTTGGCCGTGGCACCGGCTACTTTGAGCGCCGGCGCGCCAGCCCGGTTCAGCCACTGCTCAAAAAAAGCGTCCAGCGGCCGCCCGGAAGCCCGCTCGAAAACCCGCCGCAGGTCGTCCCAGGAGGCGGGCTGGAAGCGCCGCTGCGCCCAAAATGCGCGCAGCCCCCGTTCGAACGCATCGGTGCCGATTGCATCGCGCAGCATCACGAACAGCATCGCCGACTTGCCGTATCCGAGCGTCGCGGCGGCGCCATGGGTGCGCGAACGGAACGCTGCCAGCGGCTGCAGGCTGGCGACCGGCAACGCTGCGAAGTCGCGCAGCCAGCCGAGCCGCATCAGGCGTGCGGCTTGATCCGACTCGCGCTCCTTGAACGCGTAGTCGGCCATGAAGGTGGTCAGCCCTTCGCTCCAGTTGCCCTTCGCATAGTCGACGTACACGCCATTGCCCCACCAGTTGTGCAACACTTCGTGCCCGAGCGACGAGGCGCGGATGAACGGCAGTTTCAGCACCTCGGCGCCGATATAGGTCAAGGTCGGCATGCCCAAGCCGGTCGGTAAGGGGCTGGCCACGACCGAAAATTCGCTAAACGGATAGGCGCCGATCTGCGCGCTGTACAGTTCGATATAGCGCCGCGTATCCTCAAGGTAGCCATCGGCCAGCCCGGCGATCGCGTCGAGTTCGCGCGTAAAGTAGGTGCGCAGCCGCACTTGCCGGGCGCCGGGTGGCTTCATGATCTGCTCGCGTACCAGCCAGGGGCCGGCCATCAAGTCGATGCCGTCGGCCGGGTGCAAGAATTCAAAGCTGGCGCGATAGCGGCCTGCAGCGCCAGTGTTCACTTGTTCAGACAGCAACCGGCCCGGCACCAGCGCGCGCTGCCCGGCCGGCACCGACACGCTCACTTTGTAGGAAAAGCGCGCCGCCGGTTGCGGATACCAGGCGCTGCCTGCCGGCAGGAAGCTGCCTTCGGTGCCAGCCATTGGCGCCAAGCCGTGCAGCACGCTGCGTTGATCTAGTCCCTGATCGAGCGCAGGCAAGGTGCCGCCGTATTCCAGGCGCAGTGTGCCAGCCGCGGCCGGCAGCGCCACGCTCCAGCGCCGCAGCGCACCGTCGCGCGCCGACGCCTGTACCGTCAAGCGCTTGCCGTTGACCGATGCGGTGCGCACTGCGAGCGCATCGTGCAAGTAAAAGAAGAACTCGCGTGTCGCCGGCGCCAGCAGCGCCATCGCGTCGAAACGGCGTGTGGCCGGGTCCAGTTCGAGTTGCAGCTCAAGCTGTGGAGAGGCGGCC
>JANPCW010000091.1:0-4205 GCA_031431155.1 Janthinobacterium sp.
AGGGGGTCTTGTCGTTCGTGCGAAGGCGTTGCATTTTACCTCTAAGGCTCGCCATCCCAATAGTCAATGCCGGTTTCCTTGCGCTGCAGGGTACGGAACACGCGTCGCTCGCCTTGCGTGACCATCGCCAGATATTTGCCGGAGTCGGGATACTCAACCACTTCCGGGGTATCGCGGGTGCTGATGGAGAGGTACTTGAGCTCAGCGTCCGAGGTATTGATAATTTGGTGCGGATAATCGGGACCGGCCGGGATGAAGATGACGTCGCCTGCTTTTAATGGCAGCAGTTCGCCCGCCACGCGCAGGGTCCCGTTGCCTTCAAGGACGACAAACATTTCCTCCTGGGCGTGGTGGAAATGGTAAGGACAGGAACGCTTTCCGGGCGCGACGAGGTCGATGCTGGCGCCCAGTTTCAGCGCGGCGCTGCCGTGCGCCAAGCTAGCGCTGACGCTGTCGTACAAGGGCGCGCGCTCCTCGCGCTCGGCAGGCACCTCGTTGAAGTTGCGGATCAGGCGCTGGGCCAGGGCTTTCGCTGTGTCATTCATGTCTAATTCTCCCAGGCGGTTTCCACCGTGTCACCGATTAATATGTCGTCTGGCCGCCCAAACTGGGTCCCAGATGCGTCCCCTTCAATGACCGGAGCGGTATTGCCGCCGCCGGCGCTGGTGCCAGAGCACTTTAGCGCATGGGTCTTGCGAACATTTTCAGGCATGGCTTCTCCATCGTGTTTTATTGTGTGTTGTTTGTGTTGTGTATACGATAGCGCAAGCCCGGCATGTGCATATCACGGCGCAAAACGCGTACAATACTACTGTGTTTATATACAGTTATGTTCGGATATATGGAATCAATCGCCACCCTGTCCGGCGCCGGCTTGCCGCCGTACGCCGAACTATTTTGCCTGTCCAACTTTACCTTCCTGCACGGCGCATCCCATGCCGAGGAATTGGTCGCGCGCGCCATGCAATTGGGTTATTTTGCGCTCGCGATCACCGATGAATGCTCGTTGGCGGGCGTGGTGCGGGCCCACGGGCAGGCCAAAAAAGCCGGCTTGCCACTCATCATCGGCGCTCATTTTCATTTGGAAAATGCCGATGGCAGCCCGGCCTTGTCCTTGCTTGCGCTGGCCCAGAACCGCAATGGCTACGGCAACCTGTCCGAATTGATCACGCTGGCGCGCACCCGCAGCGCCAAGGGCACTTATCGGCTGACGCCGGCTGACTTTGACGCGCCCCTTGAGGCCCATGCTCACCTGAAGGGCTTGCCCGATTGCCTGCTGACCCTGCTGCCCGCTTATCCGGTCCTCGAGGTCGAGGCTGTGGATCGGTTGCATGCGCAGGCGGCATGGATGGCGGCTACCTTTCCCGCGCGATCCTGGGTCGGGCTCAACTTGCTGCACCGCGCGTTCGACGATGCGCACCGTGCCAGCGTCTTTGAGGTCGCATCGCAGCATGGCTTGCCGATGGCGGCGCTCGGCCATGTCTGCATGCACGTGCGTTCGCGCAAGCCGATGCACGATACCTTGTGCGCGATCCGGCTCGGAAAACCGGTGGCCGAATGCGGCTACGACCTGGCCCAAAATGCCGAGCAGCACTTGCGTTCGCGCCTGCGCCTGGCCAATATCTACCCGCCCGAGGCGCTGGCCGAAACGGTGCGCATCGCGCGCCTGTGCACGTTTTCGCTGGACCAGTTGCGCTACGAATATCCGGACGAGCTGGTGCCGGCCGGCCAGAGCGCGACCAGCTACCTGCGCAGTGAAACCTACATCGGCGCGCACCACCGCTTCCCCGAGGGCATTCCCGCCAGCGTGCAGCAGCAGATCGAACACGAGCTCGAACTGATCGCGGCGCTGCGCTACGAGCCGTATTTCTTGACCGTCTATGACATCGTGCGCTATGCGCGCTCGGTCGACATCCTGTGCCAGGGCAGGGGCTCGGCGGCCAACTCGGCCGTCTGTTACTGCCTGGGCGTGACCGAGGTCGATCCGGCGCGCGGCAACTTGCTGTTCGAGCGCTTCATCTCGAAAGAGCGCGACGAGCCGCCCGATATCGACGTCGACTTCGAGCACCAGCGGCGCGAGGAAGTGATCCAGTACATCTATCAAAAATACGGGCGCGCGCGCGCCGCGTTGGCAGCCGCCGTCATCACCTACCGCCCCAAGAGCGCCTTGCGCGACAGTGGCAAGGCGCTCGGAATCGACCTGGCAATCGTCGAAAAGGTGGCCAAGGCCCACCACTGGTTCGACGGCAAAAGCGATCTGCTGCTGCGTCTGGCCGAGAGCGGGCTGGATCCGGAGACGGCGCTGGCGCAGCAATGGGCCACCCTGGCGCAACAACTGCTGGGGTTCCCGCGCCACCTGTCGCAGCACACGGGCGGCTTCGTGATTTCGCAGGGGAAATTGTCGCGCCTGGTGCCGATCGAAAATGCGGCTATGCCCGAGCGCAGCGTGATTCAATGGGACAAGGACGACCTGGAAGAACTGGGCCTGCTGAAAATCGATGTGCTGGCCCTGGGCATGCTGTCGGCGTTGCGGCGCGCGCTCGACCTGGTGGGGCAGCAGCGCGGCACCGTATTTTCGATGCAGGATATCCCGGCCGAAGACGGCCCGACCTACGACATGATGTGCAAGGCCGACACGGTCGGTGTGTTCCAGATCGAATCGCGCGCGCAGATGAGCATGCTGCCGCGCCTGTTGCCGCGCACCTTCTACGACCTGGTGATCGAGGTGGCGCTGGTACGTCCGGGGCCGATCCAGGGCGGGATGGTGCACCCGTACCTGCGCCGACGCCAAGGCATCGAGCCGGTGCATTACCCCAAGCCCGAGATGCGCGTGGCGCTCGAGCGCACCCTGGGGGTGCCGATTTTCCAGGAGCAGGTGATGCAGGTGGCGATGCTGGCGGCCGGCTTCACGGCGGGCGAGGCGGACCAGCTGCGGCGCGCCATGGCGGCCTGGAAGCGTAAGGGCGGGATGGAGAAATATGCCGAGCGCATCGTGGGCGGGATGCTCGCGCGCGGCTACGAGCGCGCGTTTGCGGAGGCGATTTTCAGCCAGATCCAGGGTTTTGGCGAATATGGTTTTCCGGAATCGCACGCGGCCAGTTTCGCCTTGCTGGCCTACGCCAGCGCCTGGCTGAAATGCCATGAGCCTGCCGCTTTCTTGTGTGCCTTGCTCAATAGCCAGCCGATGGGGTTTTATAGCCCGTCGCATCTGGTGCAGGATGCAAGCCGGCACGGGGTGGAAGTGCGCGCTGTCGATATCGCCGTCAGCGGCTGGGATGCGGTGCTCGAAGCGACCGAACGCCCGTCGTCGCCGGCAGTGCGGCTGGGGCTGTCGCTGCTGCGCGGGATGCGGCGCGACGTGGCCGAGCGCATCGAGGATGCACGTGCGATCCGTCCCTTTGCCAGCGTGACCGACCTGGCCAGGCGCTGCCAGCTTGAGCGCGCCGACCTGCAAGTGCTGGCCGGCACCAACGCCTTGCTGTCCCTGGCGGGCAACCGGCGCCAAGCCTTGTGGCAAGCCGTGGGCGCGGTGCCCGACAAAGACTTGCTGCGCCCGACCAGCTTGGCCGAAGAAGTGCCGCTGCTGCAAGCGCCGAGCGAAGGCGAGGAAATCGTCGGCGACTACCGTGCGCAAGGGCTGACGCTGGGGCGCCATCCGCTGGCGCTGCTGCGTAAGCAATTGCTGGCACGGCGCTTTATCCCGGCCGCGGGCCTGGCCGACTACAAAAATGGACAACTGGCGCGCGCCTGCGGCATCGTCACCGTGCGCCAGCGCCCGGCCACTGCCAAAGGGGTGTTGTTTCTCACGCTGGAAGACGAAACCGGCAATGTCAACGTCATCATCTGGCCCAGTCTGATCGAGCAGCAGCGGCGCGAAGTGCTCAGCGCCTCCTTGCTGGGGGTGTATGGGATCTGGCAGCGCGAAGGCGAGGTGCGCCACCTGGTCGCCAAGCGGCTGGTGGACATGACCGCGCTGATGGGACGCCTGACGACCAGTAGCCGCGATTTTTGTTGAGTCCACCAGGTCGCTGGTTGGGCACCACGGTATTGCCCTTGTCGGGTGGCAAGGGGGAGGGCGAATCACCCGCTAGCGCAATCGTAGGGCGGATGCGCGAAGCGTTTTACGCCCAACAGCGGAATCAAACGGCGGCAAAAAGGGGGCACCAACGCCCAACCGTGTGCGATGCCCCAATTAAATGTTGCGC
>JANPCW010000092.1:0-6324 GCA_031431155.1 Janthinobacterium sp.
TGCCGATCGCGCTGAGTGGTTTGTGGAAATTCGGCCGCAGAATGTTGGGCCGCTGACCAAGCTCAGACCCGCTTCGTCAGAGCCGGCCGCACCTTGGCGACGGCATCGCACGATGCCGCGCGCCTCAAGTTTGCACAGTGAATTGCCGTAACACAGTTTGTGATTTTACTTTTTGGATTTTCATGCGTAACTTGATCGCCATGGTCGTTTGCGGCTTCGCCACGTTGACGGCAAGCGCGAACGATTCTCTCCCTCCGGCCACCCACGCGCCAGCTCCAGTGCCGGCGAAACTCGCGCTTGAATCGATCAAGCCAAAGCTAACACCGCCGACGCTGGCCGCTTCGGCACGCGCCCAGGAAGAGCAGTCCGAGGCTGAATTGTCGGCCAAGATCGCGGCCCGCCTGGCCGTGCTGCGTGCCAACCAGGCAGCGCGCATTAGGCAAGCTGGCAAGGCAAAAAAACAGGTATTGCTGAAACCGACCATGCCGGTGCCGGTTCCGGTCGCCGCGCATGGAACCCATTGGTCGTACGAGGGCGCGAACGGCCCGGCCAACTGGGGCAAGATCAACGCCGAATGGGCCCAATGCGGGATCGGCAACCGCCAGTCGCCGATCGACATTCGGGACGGCATCAAGGTCGAGCTCGAACCGATCGCCTTCGACTACAAACCCTCGTCGTTCAGCGTGACCGACAACGGCCATACGATCCAGGTCACGCTGGGTGGCGGCAACTACATCACGATCCAGAACCGGCTGTACGAGCTGATGCAGTTTCATTTCCACCGCCCGTCGGAAGAGCGCATCAATGGCAGGGGCTTTGAAATGGTGGTGCACCTGGTGCACCGGGACACGGAAAACAGGATGGCGGTGATTGCGGTGCTGCTTGAGCGCGGTACTGCGCAAAGCCTGATCCAGACGGTTTGGAACCATTTGCCGCTGGAGAAAAATGTGTCGGCCACGCCGGCGATCGTGCTCGACGTGAACGAGTTGTTGCCGCAACGGCGAGACTATTTCACGTATATGGGGTCGCTGACCACGCCGCCATGCAGCGAGGGTGTGTTGTGGATGGTGATGAAGGAGCCGGTGCAGGCGTCAGCGGCCCAGATGGCCCTGTTTAGTCGCCTGTATCCGCTCAATGCGCGCCCGATCCAGGTCAGCTCCGGGCGCATGATCAAGGAATCGAACTAGCGCGTCAAACGGATTGCATCTTCTAAACTCGCCAGCGCAATCGTAGACCCTATTATTTAAGAAAAGGCGGGCAGATTGCAAATCGGTCCCTAAACTGAAAGCTTGACAACCCACAGTAAAGGAGAGCGAAATGGAATCTGCCCACGACAACGATTTTACGCTGAATGAAGAAGCGCTGGCGGTATCGCTGGAGCTGTCCGGCAAGAGCTGGAAAATCGGATTGCATGATGGCAAACGAGACAAGCCGGCGATCTACACAGTCGCTGACGAAAGCCCGGCCGGACGGCTCGGGCACACGGTGGCGGTGATCGAGGAAGTCAAGAGAAAATGGTGCTTGCCCGAACAAATCCGGGTAGCGGTGAGCTACGAAGCTGGGCAGGACGCATTCTGGATCAGTCGGGCCCTATCGAAGATTGGATATAGACCGCTGGTGGTGGATCCGGCCAGCATTGCCGTGGAACGGCACGCCAGGCGCGCCAAGACCGACCGTCTCGACGTGATCAAGCTGGTCAACAGCCTGCGCGCCTGGCTGCGTGGCGAGCGCGACCGGATCACGTGATCCGGGTGCCGGCGGCGGAAGCGGAAGCGCAACGGCAGTTGCCGCGCAACAGGGGCGAGCTGCAGAAGGAAATCGGGCAGCATCGCGACCGTATCCGCAAGCTGCTGCGCACGGTGGGATGCTGGGACGGTGTCGGCGGCGACTTCGCGGGACGCCTCGCGCGGGGCGAAATCAAATGCTACGACGACACGCCATTGCCGCCGCAGCTGCATGAGCGCTTCACGAGAGGATGTGACCGATTGGCGCTGGCAGAAACGCAGTTGGCGGCGCTGGAAAAAGACTTGGTGCGGCAGCTGCCGCCGGTGGTGCAGGAACGCATCACGGACCTGATGAAGATCAAGGGGGTAGGCGAAGTCGGTGCGATGCGACTGGTGCTGGAACTATTCTGGCGCAACTTCGACAACCGGCGGCAGGTTGGTGCGTGTACCGGTCTGGTGCCGCAGCCCTACGACAGCGGCGAGAGCCGGGTCGACCAGGGAATCAGCAAGCAGGGTAACCGACGGGTGCGGGCGCTGCTGATCGAGATGTCGTGGTTCTGGTTGCGCTACCAGCCCGACAGCGCCATATCGAAGTGGTTCGCGTACCGCACGCAAGGCAGCGGGACAAACAAGCGTGGCAAACGGATCGCCATCGTGGCATTGGCACGAAGGCTGGTGATCGCCCTGTGGCGATATCTGGAGAATGGCGTGGTCCCGGACGGCGCAGCGATGAAAGCGGCATAAAGGGGGCAGGAACAAGCACCAGGCAGGTTTACCGAAGCACCAACAAGGAAGATTGGCACATCTTGCAAGGTTTGAAGTGGACAGGCCCGTACCCGCCCTTGGTTGCCCAAAGCAACCGACCATAGTAGTTGGGGTCTGTCCGAATCGCGGTCACCTGAGCGCAGCGCGCATGCAGGACTAGGCTGGATCAAAAGCCAGCGGATAGAAGGTGGTGAGACGTTCGGTCTCACGCAGAGATGACCAGGAGCTCCAGATCGACTGCATGAACGGCCTATCCGAATGAGGCGATCGCGTGCATTGCATTGCAGGCAGCAACTGAATTTCTAGTGAAGGATTAATTTGCAAAACGCCCTTGACACGAATCATAGAAGGGCGGATGAGCGCAGCGTTATCCGCCGAAGGCGTCGCGGCGGACACTTGCGGCGGAAGGCGGCGAATGATTTTTCCAGTGCCCGAATTGCGTTCGCAATTCGCTTCGCTTTTCCGCCCTACATACTGCCGTTCATCGCACAGTGTCAGCAGCGCACGCGCTGACGGCCCAGCCAGGTGGCGCCCGGAGCCAGCGTGGCAGGGTTGATCAAAGCCGGCTCGATGCAAATGAAGTGGCGATACTCTTCATCGGCCAGGTCGACTAGCGCAGCCGCGTCGGCCGCGCCCGGGTTCCACACGACCGTGTCCTCGAATCCATCCTGCTCCAAACACACGGTGCGTGCACTTGCCTGCAATTTGAGTTCTCCGGCAACCCCATGGTAAATCCGATCGAGCTGGTCGCTAAACTTAATTGGCGCCTGGCCCGGCAAGCCGGTCAGGCTGGCCCGGTTGAGCTGGTCGATCAAGAAGTAGGAGTGCAGGGCGGCGCAAAACGAGAATGCTGCCGCGCCCGTGTTGCGCACCTGGAGCGACAATTCGAGCGCGCTGGCGTGCAGCGTCACGCGCAGGGTCAGTTCGAATGGATGGGGCCATGTCTGTACCAGACTGGCCGGCAGATCGGCCGGGGCAAGCGTGAATTGGGCGTACGCGCCGGTATTTTCATGCCCGCTATCGGCCAGGCGCCAGTTGCTGATGCGCGCAAAGCCGTGCCGCAGGCCGCTGCCGCGTTCGCCAAACTGGGGGAAGATGACGGGAACGCCGCCCCGGATCGCCCGGCTGCCGTCGAGCGCTGACTTGGCGCTGCAGAACAAACGCTGGATGCCGTCGGGCGTTTTCCACAACACCAGTTGCGCCCCATACAGCGTGACGATTGCTTGCGCCCCATCCGGCGCGTCGATGCGCACTGCGGGCAGGGCGCCAAATTTAATGATGGTCGGCGCTGCCATTGTTTGCGTCCTCATGGATGATCGAATCTTGCGCGAGCGCTAACTACCTACGGCTCCGGATGTCAAGTCAGCCTGCTCTTGGCGAGCGGCGGGTTCTTCGCGAAATAGCGTTTGATACCGCGCAAGATCGCCTCCGCAATCTGATCCTGATAGCCATTGTCGGTCAGCTTCGCCTCTTCTTCCGGGTTCGAAATAAAGGCTGTTTCGATCAGGATCGAGGGGATGTCGGGCGCTTTCAGCACCGCGAACCCGGCTTGCTCAACGGCGCCCTTATGCAAACGGTTAATGCCACCAATCTCGCCCAGCACCGCCTTGCCCAGCTTGAGGCTATCGTTGATCTGGGCCGTGGTCGACAAGTCGAACAGCACGCTCGCCAGTTGCACATCGTGGCTCTTAATGTTGACGCCGCCGATCGAATCGGCCAGATTCTCCTTGTTCGCAAGCCAGCGCGCCGCGCTCGAGCTGGCGCCTTTTTCGGACAGCACAAACACGGACGAGCCGCGCGCCGAGGTCTCGACAAACGCATCCGCGTGCAGCGACACGAACAAATCGGCCTGCACCTTGCGCGCCTTTTCAACCCGGGTGCCGAGCGGGACGAAATAATCGCCATCCCTGGTCAGCATGACCCGCATGTTCGGCTGTTCTTCGATCTTGAACTTGAGTCGCTTGGCAATCGCCAAGACCACGTCTTTCTCACGGCTGCCCCTTTTGCCAATGGCACCCGGATCCTCGCCGCCGTGTCCCGGGTCGAGCGCGATCGTGATCATGCGCGCTACTTTCTGCGGGGCGACCGGGGGCGAGTGGGGCGCCGGCCTGGCCGCTGCGGGTGGTTCGGGTTTGGCTGGCGTTGCCGGCTCAGCTGCCGGTCCTGTCACCGGTCCGGCCGGCGGCAGTTCGGGCTTCGCTTCAGCCTCCGCCTCCGCAGTGACGGCGGGCGTGCTGCCGATCAGCGGGTCGTCGCTCGACCATTGGCCTTTTTCGATCAGAGCCGCGATCGGATCGGGCTGCTTCACCGGATAATGGTCGAAGATCAGGCGGTGCTTGTAGGCGCCCACCGGCGCCAACGTGAAGACTTGGGGCTTGATTTCTTCCTTCAGGTCGAATACCAGCCGCACCACGTTAGGGCGGTTTTGTCCGACCCGCACGCGCTTGATATACGGGTCGCCCGATTCAATTTTAGCGACCAGCCCCTTCAGCGTCGGGTTCAACTCAAGCCCTTCGATGTCGACCACCAGGCGCTCCGGGTTGTTCACGATGAAGTGGGTCGCTTTCAGGTTGCTGTCGTTTTCCAGCGTGACGCGGGTGTAATCGTCGGCCGGCCAGACCCGCACCGCGAGAATTTGCGCGGCGCGCGCGGGCAGCGCCGAGAGCACCGACAGCAGCAGGGTGGCGCCGGCTTTCAGTATCGTGCGCCGCCTGACAGGGCCGGAAATTAAAGGTTTGGAGCGAATTTGAGACGATGTAGGCATAGCAGACCCAAGGCAGACAACGCCTGCAATTCTACATCACGGCCTTGGCCTGCCACGCTCAGCAGTAGATTCAAGTCCGGTGCCGGCAATACCGGGTCCGCCCGTTCCGGCCATTCGACGATGCAGATGTTGTCGCCATCGAACTCTTCGCGGAAACCGGCATCGAGAAATTCTTCCGCGCTGCCCATCCGGTACAGGTCAAAATGGATCACGTTCACGGTGCGTCCGTTCAGTCCGATCCGGTACGGCTCGGCCAAGGTATAGGTCGGGCTTTTTACATGGCCGACATGGCCGGCCGCGTGCAGCAGTGCACGCGTGAGCGCCGTCTTGCCGGCGCCCAGGTCGCCGTGCAGGTGGATCGTCAGGCCGGGGGCGAGCGCGCGCGCCAGCGCTGCGCCCAGGGCGGCGGTGCCGGCTTCGTCATGCAAATGGGTTTTAAAGTGCGGCATCGAATAAAATAGCGTGTCGGGTTATGCGGATCATGGGTCTGCGGCCTGGCCCCATTGTAACCGCGCGCAAAATTGCGATCCGACCTTGATGTCCCCTCTGATGTCCGAGCCTTCCTCCCCACCCGATTTAGCTGAACTGGCGCGCACCATCAAAAGCTGGGGCATTGAGCTGGGCTTTGCCGAGGTGCGCATTGCCGACGCCGATTTGGCCCAGGCCGAGGCCGGGCTGCAGGCATGGCTGGCGCAGGGCTTGCACGGCGAGATGGACTATATGGCAAGCCACGGCAGCAAGCGGGCCCGCCCGCCCGAGCTGGTGCCGGGTACGGTGCGCGTGATCAGCGCCCGCATGGATTATTTGCCTGCCGCGACCGGCCCCGACTGGTGCCAGGCCGAGACCGCGCGCCTGCACGATCCGGCCGCCGCTGTCATCTCCCTTTATGCGCGCGGGCGTGACTATCACAAAGTGGTGCGTGCGCGGCTGCAGCAACTTGCCGAACGGATTCGGGCCGAGGTGGGTGAATTGGGCTACCGGGTGTTTTCCGATTCGGCGCCCGTGATGGAATTGCCGCTGGCCGAAAAAGCGGGGCTGGGATGGCGCGGCAAGCACACGCTGCTGCTCACC
>JANPCW010000093.1:0-2912 GCA_031431155.1 Janthinobacterium sp.
GCCGTCCGGCGCGCCCCGTTTCAATTCCCATCAGGCGCGCGCCGAGGCGGTTGAGGGCGGTCGCGCGCAGCGCTTTGCCGGCCAGCGTGCGCTCGAAGAAAGCGTACAAGGCGCCGATCAGCACCACCGACACCACGATGATGGTGGCGCTCTGGCCGGACACGGTCAGCGTGCCCAACTGAAAACTGGCATCCGAAAACGGTGTGGTACGCGAGCCCTCCGCGCCGAACATCACCAGCCCCAAGCCGACCAGCGCGAAATGCACGCCGACCGACACGATCAGCAGTACCAGCACGCTCGCCTCAGCCAGCGGCTGATAGGCGACCCGGTACAGCAGGGCGCCCATCGGCACCACGATCAGCAGGGTCAGTCCAGCCTGCAGCAGGATTGGCAGGCTGGCCGCCGGCACCAATCTGGCCAACGCCAGCACGGCAAGCGGAAACACGACATTCTTGGCGCCCGCCTGCAACAGGGTTTTCGACAGGCCGCGGCCATGCCCCATGATCCGGAACTGGCGGGCCGCGTCGGCCAACTCCATCAGGAAAGCGACAATTCCCAGCGCCACCAGCAGCACAGCGGTCGCGGCGAATTTGCCTGCTTGCAGCGAGGCCATAGTCAGAGCGCCATACGCGACAAACTCGCCCTGTGGAATGAAGATGACGCGAGTGACGGAAAACACCAGCACCGTTGCCAGCGCCAGCAGCGCATACACCGCGCCGGTGGAAACACCGTCCTGCGCCAGGATGGCGGCGATTGAAAAATCCATGTCGTCCTCGTTGAGATGCGATGACCCGGCTCGCGACCGGCAACCCGTAGGGCGGAAAAGCGTAGCGCCTTCCGCCGGCTCGACGTGACTAGCGGATGAGGCGGATGACGCTGCACTCATCCCATTCGGCGGATAACGCTGCGCTCATCCGCCCTACGTTTGAGTTATTTTGGCAGCGTCCACTTGCCGTTTTCGATTTTGACCATCACCCGTGAACGCTGATCGAGTCCGAGGTGGTCGCCCGTGCCCATGTTGACGATGCCGTGTGACACGGGCAGATTTTGGATTTTTTCCAACGCATCACGCAACGCTTTCCTAAATTCCTTGGTGCCCGGCTGCGCCTTTTTCAACGCTTCCGGCGCCGCTGCGGCAAACAGCAAGCCGGCATCCCACGCATGCCCACCGAATGTTGACACGCTGCCTGCGCCATACACTTTTTCATATGCGCTTTTGTAGAACATCGCGGATTTCTTTACCGGATTGCTCGCCGGCAGCTGCTCGGCCACCAGCAACGGCCCGGCCGGCAGCCAGGTGCCTTCGCAATCCTTGCCGCAGACCCGCAAGAAGTCATTGTTCGCCACGCCGTGGGTTTGATAGATCTTGCCCTTGTAGCCGCGTTCCTTGAGGGTTTTTTGGGGCAGCGCGGCGGGGGTGCCGGCGCCGGCAATCAACACCGCATCCGGATTGGCGCCGATCACCTTCAAGACTTGTCCGGTGACCGAGGTATCGCTGCGGGCAAAACGCTCATTGGCCACGACTTTAATCTTGCGTAACTCGGCCAGCTTCGAAAATTCCCTGAACCAGCCTTCGCCGTAGGCATCGGCAAAGCCGATGAAGGCCACCGTCTTGATCCCGGCATCGGCCATGTGGCCGGTAATCGCAGTCGACATGTGCGAGTCGTTCTGCGGCGTCTTGAATACCCAGTGGCGCTTGGCGTCGACCGGCTCGACGATCGCGGCGGAGGCGGCCATTGCAATCATCGGGGTTTCCAGTTCCGATACGACGTTGAGCATCGCCAGCGAATTGGGGGTGACGGTCGAGCCGATGATCAGGTCGACTTTATCTTCTGAAATCAGCTTACGCGTGTTCTTGACCGCGGTGGTAGTGTCGGATGCATCGTCGAGCACGATGTACTCGACTTTCTTGCCACCGATCTCCTTGGGCATTAGCCCGAACGTGTTTTTCTCGGGAATACCGAGCGACGCGGCCGGGCCGGTGGCGCTGACGACCACGCCGATCTTGATCTGGGCCCAGCAACTACCGCTGCTAAGCATGGTCGCAATCAGTGCCAGCTGCAGTGTGGATTTTTTGATGGATCGTGTCATTTTTCGTCTCCTCGATTTATTGGTTTATTGCATTCAATGATGCGTTATAGACCTGTAGCCGGTCGCTCAATCAATAGTACCTGATGCCACATTAATTCTGTCAGCAAATTTAATCTCATATTTCGGCGGCATCGACTTGACGCTTTCAGCGGTAACGATGCAGCGGGCGCGGATTTTTCTGTCAAGAACGGTGAGCGCAATTTGCCATAGTATAGATTAATTGTTTGATGTCAAATTAAATATTTTTGGAATTTTGAATCGAAAAACGAGCAGCAGGCGAATCCGATTCGATGGTCGGCATTGGACTTGAAGCCATGCGTAGAGCGATGTCCGCCAGGAGAATAGGGTAGGGATTCAAGTTGCGGCGCAGGGGAGTGCCCCGCCCGCCGCATCCATCATTCAAGGTCAAGCTTAATGGGCGATGGACACTTTGCCGAACTGGGCGCCGCTCTTGAGGTAAGCCATTGCCTCTTTCAATTCTTCGAACGCAAAAGTCCGGTCCACCACCGGGGTTAGCTGGTGCTGGTCGATGGCCCGAATCATGGCCTCGAACCCGTCACGGTGACCCACGGTAACGCCCTGCATCCTCACTTGGCGGGTGATGATCAGTCCCAACGAGGTCGCCATGGCGCTTCCCGAGAGGATGCCGATCATCGCGATCGTGCCGCCGGGCCTGATGCAGCGCAAGGATTGCGGTAGTGTCCGTTCGCCGCCAAGTTCAACAATGAGGTCGTAGCCACGCCCGGCCGTGATGTCGCGCGTGGCCTTGGCCCACTCGGGAACGGCGCGGTAATTGATGGTCGCGTCAGCGCCCATTTGCC
>JANPCW010000094.1:0-2807 GCA_031431155.1 Janthinobacterium sp.
CGCATCACGCGGCCGAGATTGCCGACATCCTCGGAAATGCCGCCATTGACCTGGGCATAGGTGCGCTCCAGATCGAGCAGCCGATTGCGCGCCACATACCCCTCGCGGGCCAGATCGCGCATACCGTCGAGCTGTTCTCGCAAGAAGCGCTGTTGCTGTTTTTTGCTGACCATCGATTCTTCCAGTCCCTTCAACTGCATTTTCATGCCCGCGATGTTCTCGTCGATGGCGCCCAGCTCGTCTTGCAGGGAACGCTGGCGGGCGCTGAACAATTGCTCTTGCAGCATGATGTTACTGGCCACGCGCGGATCGCTCTTGCGTTGCTCCAGTGCCGGCGCGAAGCTGATGCGCTTGGCGCCGTCACGCTCGGCCAGCAAACGCGCCTGCGTCGCCTGCGCGGTGTACCACTGCACGCGGGCGATTTCCGCCGCGGATCTGGCACCGACACTGTTCATCCTGACCAAGACCTGGCCCGCTTTGACGGCATCGCCGTCCTTGACCAGGGTTTCATCGACGGTACCGCCGGCCTGATGCTGAATGGCCTTGCGGTTGGACGCCACGGCCACATTGCCGCTCAAGGGAACTCCCTTGTCCAATGGCGCAAAGGAGGCCCACAAAAAGAAACCGAGCACCCCCAGCACGACAATGCCCCAACCCAGCCTGGCGTACGGCCTGGCGTCGGTGCTCACGTCCGGCGCTTCGAGATTGTGAGCCACCACCGCACTCACCGGCGCTTGATGCGCGAATAGATTTTTCATCGTTATTCCTGTTGCGCGGCATCCGCATGCGCCGTGCCCCGCGCCCGCGCCGCTTTGGGTGGCACTGTTTGCTGTTGAACTAACAGGGCCTGCTGCCCCGCCTGCGCCGGTTGGGCCTGGGCCTGTTGTTGGGACCGATTCATGGCTTGCAGCACCTGATCGCGCGGGCCGAACGCTTGCGCCACACCGTCGCGCAGCAGCAGCAACTTGGTGGTGGCGCCCAGCACGGTGGTGCGATGCGTGACAATCACAATGGTCTTGCCGCGCAGCCGCAAATCATTCATGGCCGTCACCAATGCCTGCTCGCCCACATCATCCAGATTCGAATTGGGCTCGTCCAACACTAGCAAGGATGGATCGTCATACATCGCGCGTGCCAGGCCGATGCGCTGTTTTTGCCCGCCCGACAAGCCGCTTCCGGCCTCGCCCAGGACCGTGTCATAGCCGTCCTTGAAGCGCAAAATCATGTCGTGCACACCGGCGCGCTGGGCCGCGGCAATGACCTTTTCCGAATCGACGGCGCCGAAGCGGGCGATGTTCTCGGCCACGGTTCCGGCAAACAATTCGATATCCTGCGGCAGATAACCGATATGCCGCCCCAGCTGATCCTTGTTCCACTGGTAGATATCGGCGCCATCCAGGCGCACCGTGCCGGCTTGCGCCGGCCATACGCCCACCAGTAAGCGCGCCAGCGTCGATTTGCCGGACCCTGAAGGCCCGATCACGCCCAGCACATCGCCCGGCCGCAGGGCGATCGTCACCCCCTTCAGGACGGCCACGGTCGAACCCGGGGGGGCGGCGGTCACGGCCTCGACCGACACCGCGCCCTGTGGCTTGGGCAATTCCATTCCAGCCTTGCGCGGAGGGTTGGCCGACAGCAGTTCATTCAAACGCTGATAGGCGCTCTTGACGCTGCTCCACTGCTTCCAGACGCCGATCAATTGGTCGATCGGGCCGGTGGCCCGACCCAGCAAGATCGAACCGGCGATCATCATGCCGGGGGACATCTTGCCCTCGATCACCAGCAAGGCGCCAAAACCGAGCACCAGCGATTGCATCGAGACCCGCACGAACTTGCTCACCGCCGTGACGGTGCCCGACTTCTCGCTTGCCTCGGCCTGCGCCTGCAAGAAGCGGCCATGCAATTTGAACCAGCGCGCCATCAGGTTGGGCAGCATGCCCATGGCTTCGATGACCTCGGCGTTGCGCAAGTTATTGGTCGCCAGATTGCTCGATGCAACCGCCATCGAATTGGCTTCCGCCATCGGCTTTCTGGAGACCGCCTCGTTCACACACGCTAACACCACCATGATGGCGACGGCGGCCAGGGCGAACAGACCCAGGTAGAGGTCGAACATGAAAATAACCAGCAGATACAGGGGAAACCAGGGCGCGTCGAAAAAGGCAAACAGGCCGTTGCCCGTCAAAAACTGCCGGATCTGTGCCAGATCTTGCAAGGCCTGGCCGGCATTGCCGCCGCCGCGCTTGAGGTTGTGCTCGAAAGCGGCGGTGTAAATGCGCTTGTTCAATTGCATGTCGAGTTTGGTGCCGATACGGATCAGCACAAAGCTGCGCACGAATTCCAGCGCGCTCATCAAGGCATACGCACCCAGCATCAGCAGAGTCAGCATCAGCAGCGTGACCTCGTTGCGGCTTTGCAGCACGCGGTCGTACACCTGCAGCATGTACAGGGACGGCGCCAGCATCAGCAAATTGATGATGGCGCTGAAGATGCCGACAGTACGAAAAGCGCCCTTGAACGATGACAAGGCGTCGATTATTTCGCTCTTGGGAATGGAAAATTGGGATTTCATTGAAACGTCGCGCAATTAAGAGGGGAAAACTGGTGGAAACGCTAAAAAGAGATGCACTTGCTTGATCTTCGTGCCCTGCGATAGATGTAATATCCAATCGGCATAGGGGGCGGCCAAGTTGGCCGCTCCCCTGCCACACCACCCGGCATGCGGGTCCGCACCGGGCGGTTCGAGCAGTTGAGGTCAAGACAGGCGAGGTACACCCAAGCGGTCGAAATAGCTAATAGTCAGCGCT
>JANPCW010000095.1:0-3659 GCA_031431155.1 Janthinobacterium sp.
GCGGATCTGCCGCAACTGCAAGATCATCAAGCGCAAAGGCGTTGTTCGCGTAATTTGCGTCGAACCACGTCACAAGCAGCGTCAAGGTTAATTGACGTTAGTTATCGAGGACTGACGAATGGCACGTATTGCAGGGGTTAATATCCCAAATCATCAGCACACTGTTATCGGCTTGACCGCCATCTACGGTGTTGGCCGCCCGCGTGCGCAAAAAATTTGCGCAACGACAGGTGTTTTGACCACTAAAAAGGTCAAGGATCTCGATGACAGCGAACTGGAAAAGCTGCGCGATGAAATCAGCAAGTTCATCGTCGAAGGCGATCTGCGTCGCGAAATCTCGATGAATATCAAGCGTTTGATGGACCTTGGTTGCTATCGTGGAATGCGTCATCGCAAGGGTCTGCCTTGCCGCGGTCAGCGTACCCGCACCAATGCCCGTACTCGCAAGGGTCCGCGCAAAGCCGCGCAATCGCTCAAGAAATAATCCGTTAGGGAGTAAGTATGGCTAAGCAACAAAGCAGCGCAGCATCCGCCCGCGTTCGTAAAAAAGTAAAAAAGAACGTCGCCGAAGGCATTGCACATGTCCACGCATCGTTCAATAACACGATTATCACGATCACCGATCGTCAAGGCAATGCGCTGTCATGGGCAACATCAGGTGGCGCAGGCTTTAAGGGTTCGCGCAAATCGACCCCGTTTGCAGCGCAGGTTGCTGCAGAAGCGGCCGGCAAGGTTGCCGTCGAATGCGGCGTCAAGAACCTGGAAGTGCGTATCAAGGGCCCTGGTCCTGGTCGTGAATCCGCGGTTCGCGCGCTCAACAACCTCGGCATCAAGATTACCGAGATCCAAGACGTGACACCGGTACCGCATAACGGTTGCCGTCCTCCGAAGCGTCGTCGGATCTAAGCAACACGGCAGGATGCGCAGCGCGCATTTTCGCTACTGTTCGCTGGTATTTACTGATGAGCTGTTGTCAGTAGAAAAATCGCTGGAGCAGTTGGCCTTAACAGGCTATACTGCCCGGCTGTTGACGCCTGCCGAGCTTATGTCGGCGGGTTTTTCGTTTTGAGCCACCGTCTGATCGAAACTGGATCGGACTAGCGTCTAACTGCATCGTTGCGGCTGGGACGTTATCATTGAAAAGGAAGCATCGTGGCACGTTATATCGGACCTAAAGCAAAACTTTCCCGCCGCGAAGGCACGGACCTGTTCCTCAAGAGCGCACGCCGCTCACTCGACTCGAAGTGCAAACTCGACGTCAAGCCAGGTCAGCATGGTGTTAAATCGGGCGCTCGTACCTCGGACTACGGCAACCAGTTGCGAGAGATGCAAAAAGTGAAACGCATGTACGGCGTGCTGGAGCGTCAGTTCCGCCGCTATTTCGCCGAAGCGGACCGTCGCAAGGGCAATACCGGCGAAACCTTGCTGAAACTGCTGGAAACACGCCTGGACAACGTTTGCTACCGTATGGGTTTCGGCTCGACCCGCGCTGAAGCGCGTCAACTGGTCAGCCACAAAGCGTTCACCGTTAACGGCATCGTGGTCAACATCGCTTCCTACGGCGTCAAGACCGGCGACGTGATCGCCGTGCGCGAAAAGTCGAAAAAGCAAGTGCGTATCGTTGAAGCGCTGTCGCTGGCAGAGCAGATCGGCATGCCGAGCTGGGTTTCGGTCGATTCCAAGAAAATGGAAGGTACTTTCAAGTCCCTGCCAGAGCGCAATGAAATCGCCATGGACGTCAACGAATCGCTGATCGTCGAACTGTACTCGCGTTAATTGTCGTCAGTGGCGCCATTGGCGCCACATCGTCGTCATTTTGTATTTCCGCTCACTCCTGCCGAGTGGGCGTTTCACGTAATGCCATCAGCCTTATCGGTGTAATGAGCCGAGGGTATTGAAAAGGACACTTCATGCAAAACAGTCTGTTAAAGCCACGTATTATCGATGTTGAAACGCTCGGGCCCGGTCACGCGAAAGTCGTGATGGAACCTTTTGAGCGCGGTTACGGCCATACATTGGGTAATGCGTTGCGCCGCGTCCTGTTGTCGTCGATGGTGGGCTATGCGCCGACCGAAGTGACGATCGCCGGTGTCGTGCATGAATATTCGTCCCTCGATGGCGTGCAGGAAGACGTCGTCGACCTGTTGCTCAACTTGAAGGGTGTCGTCTTCAAGGTCCACAACCGCGATGCAGTCACGCTGACCTTGAAAAAGGAAGGCGAGGGCGCCATTTTGGCATCCGACATCGACCTGCCGCATGATGTGGAGTTGATCAATCCCGACCACGTGATTGCTCACCTGACCGCCGGCGGCAAGCTCGACATGCAGATCAAGGTCGAAAAAGGCCGTGGCTATGTCCCGGGCAACGTGCGTCGCCTGTCGGAAGACACCAACAAGACGATCGGCCGTATCATCCTGGACGCTTCGTTCTCGCCAGTGCGCCGGGTCTCGTATTTCGTTGAATCGGCACGCGTTGAACAGCGTACCGACCTCGACAAACTGGTCATCAACATCGAAACCAACGGCGTGATTTCGCCGGAAGAGGCGATCCGTCAATCGGCCCGCGTGCTGGTCGATCAACTCAACGTATTTGCCGCGCTCGAAGGCACGGAAGCGGCGGCCGAGGCGCCATCGCGCACCCCGCTGGTCGATCCTATCTTGTTGCGTCCGGTCGATGACCTGGAATTGACAGTGCGTTCGGCGAACTGCCTGAAAGCGGAAAATATCTACTACATTGGCGACCTGATCCAGCGTTCGGAAAACGAGCTGTTGAAGACGCCAAATCTTGGCCGCAAGTCGCTCAACGAAATCAAGGAAGTGCTCGCCTCGCGCGGCTTGACCTTGGGTATGAAGCTCGAAAACTGGCCACCGGCCGGCTTAGAGAAGTAACAGTTTTCTCGTAGCAAACTGCCTGGGACATGGGTCTCGGGCATTTATTCAAAACCGGTCCGCGACTGTGCCTGCATGGTCGATCGAAGAACTGGATTAACACTCACCGAAAGGATTTACCATGCGTCACGGTCACGGCCTCCGTAAACTGAATCGTACCTCGTCCCACCGTCTTGCCATGTTGCGCAACATGACAGTATCGTTGCTGCGCCACGAAGCCATCAAAACCACCTTGCCAAAAGCGAAAGAACTGCGCCGCGTTATCGAGCCGATTCTGACAATGGGCAAGACCGATACCCTGGACAACAAGCGCCTGGCATTTTCCCGCCTGCGCGACCGCGATATGGTGTTGAAATTGTTCGCTGAACTGGGCCCACGCTACGCTAACCGTAACGGCGGTTACCTGCGCATCCTGAAAATGGGTTTCCGCGTTGGCGACAATGCCCCGATGGCTTACATCGAACTGTTGGATCGCCCAGAAGTGACCGACATTGAAAACGCTGTCGTTGCCGAGTAATCGGTAACCGGTTGCACATAAAGCCAGGCTTAGCCTGGCTTTATGCATTGGTGCGCCCCCTGTCGAGGCCGCCGGCTCGGCGCAGGTCCAGGCTGGGGTGTATCATTCTGGTGTGCGTTTATCGAGATAAAGAATTCATGTTCAGTTCATTGTTGCAGGCACGCTTGCTGTCGCTGGGATTGCTTCTGATCGCGCTGTTCGGGGCCTCGCTGGCGCACGCGGAAGAGCAATATCTCGACCCGGCGATAGCGTTC
>JANPCW010000096.1:0-3616 GCA_031431155.1 Janthinobacterium sp.
CGCGCGCCGTGCTGCCGGCCTTGCCGGGGATCGGCAAGGCGCTGGCCGAACTGGCTGCGCTGGCCGGGTCGGCCCTCGGGCGCGCCGAAGTGGCGATCGATCTGGCCGATCTGCGCGGCTATCAGTACGAGAGCGGCGCGATGTTCGCGTTGTATGTGCCCGGTTTGCCGAACGCGGTTGCGCGCGGCGGGCGCTACGATCACGTGGGTGAAGCATTTGGCCGGGCCCGGCCCGCGACCGGTTTTTCGCTCGACTTGCGCGAACTGGCGCGGCTGTTGCCGAGCGCCGAACGCAAGCATTCGATCCGCGCGCCCTGGAGCAATGCGCCCGAGTTGCGCGAGAAAATCGGTGCCCTGCGCGCCGCCGGCGAGGTCGTGATCCAGAGCATGCCGGGGCACGACAATGATCAGGATGAGTTCGAGTGCGATCGCGTGCTCGTGCTTGAAGATGGATGTAACTGGATTCTTAAATACTTAGGTTAAGTGATGTCAAAGAAAAATGCCGCAAGGAATGTCGTTGTCATCGGTACCCAGTGGGGCGATGAGGGCAAGGGAAAAATCGTCGACTGGTTGACCGATCATGCCCAGGGCGTGGTGCGCTTTCAGGGCGGCCATAACGCCGGCCATACGCTGGTCATCAATGGCCAGAAAACGGCCTTGCAACTGATCCCGTCGGGCATCATGCGCCCCGGCGTGGCTTGCTACATCGGCAACGGCGTGGTGGTCTCGGTGCCGGATGTGCTGCGCGAAATCGACAAGCTGCAAGTGATCGGGGTCGAAGTGGCGTCGCGCCTGATGATTTCGGAAGCCTCGCCGGTGATCCTGCCGTACCACACCGCGCTCGACTGCGCCCGCGAAACGGCGCGCGGCGCAGCCAAGATCGGCACCACCGGCAAGGGCATCGGCCCGACGTACGAAGATAAAGTGGCACGCCGCGCGATCCGCATCGCCGACCTGCTCAACGAGAAGCGCTTCGCCGAAAAGCTGGCCGAAAACCTCGACTACCACAACTTCGTGCTGACCCAATACCTGAAGGCGCCGGCGGTCGAGTATCAAAAGACGCTGGACGATGCGCTGGCCCTGGTGCCGCGCCTCAAACCAATGGTGGGCGACGTCTCGTCGGCCCTGTACTCGGTCCACAAGGCGGGCGGCCACCTGTTGTTCGAAGGCGCGCAAGGCAGCTTGCTCGACGTCGACCCCGGCACCTATCCCTACGTCACATCGAGCAACTGCGTGGCCGGCAATGCCGCCGCCGGTTCCGGCGTGGGCCCCAACATGCTGCACTACATCCTCGGTATCACCAAGGCCTACACGACGCGCGTCGGCTCCGGCCCGTTCCCGTCGGAACTGCCGACCGACGCCGGGGTTGGCCAGCATTTGTCGTCGGTCGGCCATGAATTTGGCACGGTTACCGGCCGGGCCCGCCGCTGCGGCTGGTTCGATGCTGCCTTGCTGCGCCGCTCGGTCCAGATTAACGGGGTTTCGGGCATGTGCCTGACCAAGCTCGATGTACTTGACGGGATCGAGTCGCTCAAGTTGTGCACCGGCTATGAAATCGACGGCAAGTTGGTCGACATCTTCCCGGTTGGCGCGGAAGACGCGGCGCGCTGCGTGCCGATCTACGAGGAAATGCCGGGCTGGACCGCCAGCACCGTAGGTGCCAAATCGTTGGCCGCGCTGCCGGCCAATGCGCGCGCCTACATCAAACGCATCGAAGAGCTGGTCGGGGTTCCGATCGACATGGTGTCCACCGGCCCGGATCGTGAAGAAACGATCGTGCTGCGTCACCCGTTCGAATAACCGGTTCCAGGAGGCACCATGCTAGCAACTTCCATCGACAAAGATCTCTGGGTATCCTGGGATGAGTACCACCGCGCGATCGAGCGGCTGGCCCTGCAAGTGCATGAATCGGGCTGGAAATTCGACCAGGTGCTGTGCCTGGCGCGCGGCGGAGTGCGCCCCGGCGACGTGTTCTCGCGCATTTTCGACGTGCCGCTGGCGATCCTGTCGACCAGTTCGTACCGCGAAGAGGCCGGCACCCAGCGCGGCGATCTCGACATCGCCAAGTACATGACGATGACCAAGGGCACCTTGGCCGGCAAAATTTTGCTGGTCGATGACCTGGTGGATTCGGGCGTGACCCTGGTCAAGGTAATGGAGCACTTGAAAGAAAATTTCACCGCCGTGACGGAAGTGAAATCGGCGGTCATCTGGGTCAAGGGATGTTCGGCGATACGCCCGGACTTCTACCTGCAGGATTTGCCGCACAACCCGTGGATCCATCAGCCGTTTGAGGACTACGATGGCCTGCGGCCCCACCAGCTGGCTGCGTGGGTAAAAAAAGGCGAAAAATAACTAATTGCGGTCAGAGTCGATTTATTGTAACTAATTGGGGTCAGAGTCGATTTATTGGGCTAATTAATTGCTTTTAATTTGACTCTGACCCCAATTAAGACCCCAAGTAAGACCCCAATTAAGACCCCAATTAACAGACCCCAATTAACATCTGACCCCGATTACCGATTACCCGATTACGTACCAAGCAGGGACGCTACATTGTCGCTGCCCGGTGCGCCAAACACTTGTTCTTTGAGCAGGTGCAACTGGTCGCGCACCTGCGCCGCTTTTTCGAACTCGAGATTCTTGGCGTGATCGACCATCAGCTTTTCCAGGCGCTTGATCTCGCGGCTGATCTGCTTCTCGCTCATCGCCTCAAACTTGGCATGCTCTTGCGCCACCTCCAACTGATCCCTGGCCTGTTGCGGGCTGTAGACGCCGTCGATCATGTCCCGAATCTGCTTCTTGATCCCGATCGGCGTGATGTTGTTGGCTAGGTTGAACGCGACCTGCTTGGCGCGCCGCCGTTCGGTTTCGTCGATCGCGCGCCGCATCGAATCGGTGATCTTGTCGCCATATAGAATCGCGACTCCATTCAAATTGCGCGCGGCCCGACCGATGGTTTGAATCAGGCTGCGCTCCGAGCGCAGGAAGCCTTCCTTGTCGGCGTCCAGAATCGCCACCAGCGACACTTCCGGTAAATCGAGGCCCTCGCGCAGCAGGTTGATCCTGACCAGCACGTCGAACGTGCCCAAGCGCAGATCGCGCAGGATCTCGACCCGCTCCACGGTCTCGATGTCGCTGTGCAGATAGCGCACCTTGATGCCATGGTCGCTCAGGTAATCGGTCAGCTGTTCGGACATGCGCTTGGTCAGCGTGGTCACCAGCACCCGCTCGTCTTTCTTGACCCGGTCCACGATCTCGGACATCAAATCGTCAACCTGGCTGCTGGCAGGGCGCACGATGATCATTGGGTCGACCAGGCCGGTCGGGCGCACCACTTGCTCGACTACCTGATCGGAATGCTCTTGCTCGTAGGCGGCAGGGGTGGCCGAGACGAACACGGCCTGGCGCATCTTGCCCTCGAATTCATCGAAGCGCAGCGGCCGGTTGTCCAGCGCGGACGGCAGCCGGAAGCCGTAATCGACCAGCGTCGGCGGCGGTTCGCCCGCTGCCGCGCCCGACAGGTGGCGCGAATAGTTTTCAATCCCTTTGGTGAAGCCGATCTCGGCCATCATTTCCAGATCGAAGCGGGTGCGCTGCTCGATGCGCTGCTCTTC
>JANPCW010000097.1:0-3402 GCA_031431155.1 Janthinobacterium sp.
CCGACCACTTCCACATTGACCGTCGGCACCGACAATACCGCGCCCAGCACGCTGTTGGGGCGATACGTGGTGATGCCCTTGAGGCCCTTGCGCCATGCTTCCATATATAAATTCTTGAAATCGCTGTAAAGGTAGTCCTCCGGCACGTTCACCGTCTTGGAGATCGCGGCGTCCACATAGGGCGCCACTGCCGCCACCATCAGCATGTGGTCGGTGGCCGATATTTCCAGCGCCGACACGAACGCTTCCGGCAGCTTGTTGATGTCGTGCCCCAGTCCGCGGTACATTCGGTAGGCATGATCCTCCACCGTGTAATTTTTCTTGCTGCCGTCCGGCATGCGCTTCATGCGGTTGTAGAACCACGAAAAAGCCGGTTCGATGCCGTTCGAGGCATTGTCGGCGAAGGCCAGCGAGATGGTTCCGGTAGGCGCGATCGAGGTCAGGTGCGAGTTGCGGATGCCGTGCAAGCGGATCTGCTTTTTGATCGCGTCAGGCAGGCGCGAGGCAAAGCCGCCCTGCAGATAGCGCTCGGCATCGAGCAGCGGGAACGCGCCGCGCTCCTTGGCCAGATCGACCGAACCGGAATAGGCGGCATCGCGCATCACGCACGCTATTTTCACCGCCAGTTCGCGCCCGCGCTCCGAATCGTAACGCACACCCAGCATGATCAGCGCATCACCCAAACCGGTGAAGCCGAGGCCCAGACGGCGCTTGGCCTCGGCTTCTTTCGCCTGCTCTTCCAGTGGCCATTTGGTCGCGATCAGTACGTTGTCGAGCATCCGAACTGCAACCTTGGTGACCTGCGCCATCAGCTCGAAATCAAACGCTGATTCGGCGCTAAAGGGCGCCGTCACGTAGGCCGTCAGGTTCAGGCTGCCGAGGCAGCAGCAACCATAATCGGGCAACGGTTGTTCGCCGCACGGATTGGTCGCTTCGATCACTTCGCAGTACGCGAGGTTGTTTTCCTGGTTGATGCGATCAAGGTACAGCACACCCGGCTCGGCAGCCGCGTACGTGCTTTTCATGATCAAGTCCCACACATCGCGCGCCTGGACTTTGCGGTACACCCACTTGCCATCCTCGCGCTGATAGGCGCCGGCGGCCTTGATGTCGGCATTCGGCTCGGAGCGGTGCGCCAGTTCGAACAATTGGTCGGCCTCGACCGCGCGCATAAAGGCATCGGTCACGCCGACCGATATGTTGAAGTTGTTTAACTGGCCACGCTCCTGCTTGACCGTGATGAAGTCGAGAATGTCGGGATGCTCGATATTGACCACCGCCATCTGCGCGCCGCGCCGGGCGCCGGCCGACTCGACCGTCTCGCACGAGCGGTCGAATACTTTCATATACGAAATCGGGCCTGAAGCGCTGCTGCCGGTGCCCTTGACCATCGCACCTTTGGGGCGAATCGCGGAAAAATTGTACCCGACCCCGCCGCCGCGCCGCATGGTCTCGGCCGCCTGCGCCAGCGCCGTGTAGATGCCAGGCTTGCCTTGCACGCTTTCGGTAATGGAATCGCCCACTGGTTGCACGAAGCAATTGATCAGGGTGGTCTGCAAGCCGGTCCCGGCGGCGCTGGCGACGCGGCCAGCCGGGATGAAACCATGTTGTAACGCCCACAAAAATGTTTCGGCATGCTGCTTGCGATGCTTTGTCGGCTCCACCTCGGCCAACGCTTTCGCCACCCGCGCATGCACTTCAGCGGCGCTGGTCTCAGTGCCTTTGGCGTATTTCTCGATCAAGACTTCGGTTGAAATGTCTTGCGGCACCGCCATAGCAATGACAGCGTTCTCTAGATTATGCATACACGGATCCTCGAAGTCTCAATTGGCGAACATCATAACGCACAGCCTTACCGCATCGACGGCCACCAGCAAAAAAAAGCCCGCTGGCGCTAACTGTTGCCAGCAACCACGAGCCAATTTTGCCACAATCCGTCCCTCCCTACATAACAACACAGGCTTGCAAGCCTGTGTTGTATGGATTCCCGCGTGCAACAGCGAAACGCTTGTGTCAGCCGCCGCAACTACCGCAGCAACCGCCTTGACAAGATTTTTCAGCCTCGACGCCAAACCCCGCGCCCTGCAATGCCGACATCAAACTTTTCCTTGAGGTAACGTTATCGTCATATTGCACGGTTGCTTCCATCTTTGCCAGTGAAACGGCCACATCGTTGACGCCACCGATCGCCTTGAGCGCTTGCTCAACCTTGTCGGAACAGCCTTCACCGGTCATTCCAGAGATTTTCAGATTTTCTAGTTTCAAAACATTTCCTTCACACTTACTCAATAAGTTCAACCAAATCGTCATTTGCAATACTGCTTGCTGCATCGCGGGACGTTGGAATGCAACCGGGATTAAAACGGAGCGCCAATATTACTGGAGTGGGTTCCAAATACGGCTTGATCGACATCAAGGTTTTCAACAACAGACGGATCCTGATAAAACGTGCCCACGAGCAAGCCGAGCTGGCCGTTACCTGCCGCTTTTGACATTACGGTTTCGCAACATGCCACAGATTGTTGATGCCATCGCCGGTCTTGTCTCCAGGCTTCTGGTCCTTGCTCCAATGGTAGAGTGGCTTGCCCTTGAACGCCCATTGCTTCGTGCCATCGTCGCGCACCACGATACTGTAGGCGCCGGCAGCCTTGTCACTGCCCTTGGCCAGCAGCGGCGGCCAAATGGTGGCGCAAGGGGCGTTGCAGACGCTCTTGCCGGCGCCGGCCGTATCCTTGTCAAACGTGTACAGGGTCATGCCGGTGGCATTGGCCAATATGTCGCCAGCCACCATGGGCGCCATCTGACCCGAGGCCAAGGATGTGTAGCCTGCCATTAGCGCGCTCAAGAAAACGGAGTTCATGCAACGAACGATTTTCATGACTGCCTTTTCCAAGTTGCTTAATCAACCGTGCTGCACAGTGGCGCAGCGCACCGTATTAAGACAACTGGAAGCGGTATTTAATTCCACCTGCCCCAGTTTACTTACAAGGCGCCGGTGTCGCTTGGGCCGGTGGGTATGCTAAGATTTACGCCTTTGGTATTTGGCCTCATCCTTTTTGGAGAAATATTGTGAACCGTATCTTGCTTGCTGTCCTTCTTGCCTCCATTGGTCTTACCGCCTGTTCGAAAAAAGCGGAAGTTGGCGCTGCCAGTGCCTCATCAGTGGCTGTTGTCGCATCGGGCGCTCCGGCGACGACTGCCGCCGCACCAAATACCGGCAAAGTGCTGCAAACGCTGCAAGCTGGCGGCTATACTTACGCCGAGGTCGATAGCGGCGGCGGCCAGAAAGTTTGGATCGCAGGCGGCCCCATCGAGGTGAAGGCAGGCGATAGCGTGCAATGGGGCGAATACATGGTGATGAAAGACTTTACATCGAAAGCGCTCGGCCGCAAGTTCGACCAG
>JANPCW010000098.1:0-2025 GCA_031431155.1 Janthinobacterium sp.
GGAAGATCCGGGTCGTCCTTCCAGCGATTGAGCCAGTGCCCGGAGCCGCGCTCGAAGAACAGCCTGAGTCGCTCCAGCACCCGGATGCTCGCGCGCCATACGGCTTGCCGCCAGCCGATCATGCCGCTCTCCCGACCCGGCCGGACTGCAGCGCCTGCGTCACGCTATCTCTCGGACCGTCCGCCGCCACCAGGCCGTCATCGAGCACGATAATGCGGTCCGTCAGATCCATCAAGCTGGAACGGTGCGTCACGATCACCATCGTCTTGTGCGCGGCGTAGCGGCCGATGCGCTCCTTGAACTGTGCCTCCGAGGAATAGTCCATCGAACTCGTGGGTTCATCGAGCAACAATACCGGAGGGTCAAGCAGCACCGCGCGCGCGATGGCGATGCCCTGCCGTTGCCCGCCCGAAAGCGATTCGCCACGCTCGCTGACGATCATGTCAAAGCCTTCAGGATGGCGGTTGACAAAGTCCGTCAAGCCCCCCACTTCCGCCGCGGCCACCACCGCCCGGTCATCTGCATAGGGTGCCCTGATCGCGATGTTTTCGCGCAGGCTGCCGTAGAACAGCATCGAGTCTTGCGCCACATAACCCAAGCTGCGCCGCAGGTCGGCCGGATCGAGCTGGCGCAAATCGACCCCGTCGAGCAGCACCGCGCCCTTGCTTGGCGCGTACAGGCCAAGGATCAATTTTTGCAGCGTCGACTTGCCGGAGCCGACGCGTCCAATGATGACGACCCGCTCGCCCGGTTTAATCCGAAAGCTGACACCGCGCAACGCTTCCTCTTGTCGGCCGGGATAACTGAAATGGACGTTGCGAAATTCAATCTCCCCGCGGATTTCCGGGCGGTGGATGAAGGTACTCTCATCGCTGCGCTCGGCCGGCGTGGACATGATATTTCCCAGCGACGTCAGGGAATTTTTGGCATTTTCAAACTGCAACAACAAACCGACCACTTGTCCCAGCGGCGCCATCGCTCGGCCAGCCAGCATGGTCGCGGCGATCAATCCGCCCATCGACAACATGCGCTCGTGGATCAGATAGACCCCCGCGACGACCAGCGAGATATTGACGAATTGCTGCAGTGATGCCGCCCCGTTCATGCTGGACGAGGACAGCAAGCGCAACTGTGCGCTGACACGCGCCAGGAATGCGGTCGACTTTTCCCATCGTGCCTGCATCTGGCTCTCGGCGCCATGCGCCTTGATCGTCTCCAATGCCGTCAGGCTCTCGACCAGCGTTGCATTGCGCAATGCTGCGGCGCGGAACGTGGTTTCGGACAGCTCGCGCATCTTGTGTTGCACGATGTAGCTATAGACGCCGATGAACAGGATGCCGAGGATCGGCATGAACACCAGCGGCCAGGATACCCACGCAAGTGCAAGCAGAAATAGCAACGCGAACGGCAGATCGATCAAGGCCGTGACTGTGGCAGAAGCAATAAAATCGCGCACCGACTCAAACGAGCGCAAGTTCGATGCAAATGCCCCGACCGAGGCCGGACGCTGCGACAGGCGCATGCCGAGCACACGCTCCATGATCCGCGCGGACAACTTCAAGTCGATGCGGGAACTGGCAAGATCGATAAAATGTCCCCGCAACAGGCGAATGGTGTAGTCCAGAATCAACACCAGCAACATTCCGCCTGCAAACACCCACAGTGTTTCAACGGCGAAATTTGGCACCACCCGGTCATACACGTTCATTGTAAACAGGGGCATCGCCAAGCCGAACAAGTTGATCAGCAGGGCCGCCGCCAGGATGTCCTTGAAGATGGGGCGTTGATCGAGGATGACGCCCCAAAACCAGTGCCGCTGCGGCACCTCGACCAAAGGCGGTGTGCGCTGATCGAACCGAAAGTGCGGCCGGGCAAAAATAGCCAAGCCGGAATAACGGGCGGCGAGCTCCTCGCGCTGAAGGTATACGGCGCCTTGGGCCGTGTCGGGAAACAATAGGCGCGCCGTGACACCATCCTCGCTCCAACCCTGGAGTAGGCAAGCCTCATTATTTTCAAGAAGCAGAA
>JANPCW010000099.1:0-2050 GCA_031431155.1 Janthinobacterium sp.
TGATGGCCGCTTTATGAAATGATGTCGAATGCGTACAATCGGCCAATACCAGTCGACGAGCTAACAAAATTCGGTGCCTCATACCCGCCGTTGGCTGTCGCCCGAAGGGTGATCATTTGGCCTTGTCTTAGACCGGCTTGTCTCAGAGTTGCGAATCCCGTTGAGCCCAGTGCAGACCCATATCAGCTCTTCGGTGGCTTGCCAGTGAAAACCGCCAATTGAGCGGCGAAAGCCCGCTTGTAGGCGGGTCGGGCTTCGGCGCGGGCGATATAAGCGGAGAGTTTTGGATATTCCTCCAGGATGCCCGTTCCTTCCAATCGGCGCAGCACATGCACCATCAGAATGTCGGCGGCGCTGAATGCGCCGTCGAGCCAGTCGGCGTCACCGAGTGCGCGGAAAGTTCGTTCAGCCGCACGCGAATTCGATCATCGACCATGGCCATGCGCTCATCGCGCCAGCTTTTGTCGCGCTCCGCGAACTTAACAATGTCGCGATCGACAATCGGCGGCTCCACCGTGCTCAGCGCGGCAAACATCCAGGTGATCGCGCGCGCCCGGGCATTCGCATCGGCTGGCAGCAGGCCCGCATGGCGTTCCGCGATATGGAACACGATCGCACCCGACTCGAACAGCGAGAGGTCGCCTTCTTCATACGTCGGAATCTGCCCGAACGGATGCAGCGCCAGGTGCGCGGGCTGCTTCATCGCTTTGAATGAAACGAGCCGAACCTCGTAAGGCTGGCCCACCTCCTCCAGCGCCCAGCGCACGCGCATGTCCCGCGCCAGGCCCGCGCCGCGATCGGGCGACGCTTCAAAGGCGGTAATGGTGGGGTTTATCGGAAGTGTCATGGTGAATACTCCTTTGTTGAATGTCTCGTTGAACGCCGGATACGTAATTTTACCGCTCACCTACTAGACGTTCGAGTTTGGCCTCAATCGACATCCCTGAGCTACTTTTTTTTGCTAGCTCCCAATGATCGGGTAAAGAGGTGTTCCGAACGAAGCCTTTCAAGCAAAAGGGCCGCCTCAACTCAAACTAGACTGCCCAATTGGAGACGTTCGTGACCGGCAAGTTGGGGGCGGTTGCTGTCAATCAAACCGAAAATCTGAACGGCCGCTTTAGTTGCACTGCCGACGTTCGCCGCGTGTCGTCCGCCGAGCACCACGACCCAGGGAACCAGTTGGATGGCCTATGGAATAATCTAACGTCACCAGCTGCCGGGCAGAGTCCGCTGGATTGCTGTGTCAACTTTATCGGCCACCAGCAACATCGATACATGCCCCCGTTGTATAGGAGGCATCTTCAGACAGCAGCCAGAGAACTGCCTTGGCGACCTCTTCGGGATAACCACCGCGCTTCATCGGAATGGCGTCCTTTACCCGCTCTACCCGCTCAGGTTCGCCGCCACTGGCGTGAATTTCGGTGTAAATCACTCCGGGGGACACCGTATTCACGCGAATTCCCTCGGTAGCAACTTCCTTGGCCAATCCAATCGTCAGGGTGTCGATTGCGGCCTTTGAAGCGGCATAGTCGACATATTCACCAGGGGCGCCAAGACGCGATGCGCGGGATGAAATATTGACGATGGCACCGCCATTTCCTCCGTGCCTGATGGACATTCGCCGTACCGCTTCGCGCGAACAGATGAAACTGCCGATCACATTCACGGAAAATATCCGGTTGATGCGTTCGGAATTCATGTCCTCAACACGCGCTTGCTTTTCCAGGATTCCAGCGTTGTTGACCAAAGCGGTAACACGCCCCAACGACGAATCGACGTGTTCAAAAAGGCGGATCACATCTTCCTCAAGCGCGACGTTCGCTTGTACAGCGATCGCGATGCCATTTTTTTCAACGATCGCGGCCACGACGGCCTCGGCAGCAGTTCGATTGTTGATGTAGCTAATGCAAACCGCGTAGTCTTGTTCGGCAGCCAAGCGAGCAATTGCAGCACCGATGCCTCTGGAACCGCCTGTAACGATGATAATTTTTTTCATGGTTTGAAGATAGGTAAGTCGTTTTCTTACGTACCGCTTCGGGTGCGCGCCGTC
>JANPCW010000100.1:0-11661 GCA_031431155.1 Janthinobacterium sp.
TGCATCGTGAATCCCAACCAGGCCGGCTGCGGCTTCCCGAGCAAGCACCTGGCGGGCGTGGGCGTGGTGTTCTATGTATTGCTGGCGCTGCGCGCCGAATTGCGCAAACGCGGCGTGTTCGATGCCCGGACCCAGCCCAAACTCGATCACCTGCTCGACCTGGTCGCCCTTGGCACCGTGGCCGACGTCGTCAAACTCGATTCGAACAACCGGATCCTGGTGGCCCAGGGCTTGAAGCGGATGCGGGCCGGGCGCATGCACGCCGGGGTGGCCGCGCTGTTCCGGGTGGCCGGGCGCGAAGCGCGCAGCGCCACCCCGTTCGACCTCGGCTTCGCGCTCGGGCCGCGCCTGAACGCGGCGGGGCGGCTGCAAGACATGTCGCTCGGGATCGAATGCCTGATCACCGACGATGAAGGGCGGGCCTGGGCGCTGGCGCAGCAGCTCAACGAAATCAATCTGAAACGGCGCGAGATCGAGGCGGACATGCAGGATGCCGCCCTGCTCCACCTCGATCAATTCGAGCCGGCCGACAGCAGCACGATCTGCGTGTTCGACGCATCCTGGCATCAGGGCGTGATCGGCATCGTCGCCTCGCGCCTGAAGGAAAAATTCTTCCGCCCGACCTTTACCTTTGCGCCGGGCGCCGACGGCATGATCAAGGGCTCGGGCCGCTCGATTCCTGGCTTTCATTTGCGCGATGCTCTCGACCTGGTATCGAAACGCGCCCCCAGCCTGATCGACAAGTTCGGCGGCCACGCGATGGCGGCCGGTCTGACCTTGCGGGCCGACGCCTTCGATGCGTTCTCACAAGCGTTCGAGCAAGTCGGGCGTGCCTGGCTCAGCGCGCATCAACTGGAGCGCGTGATCGAGACCGATGGCGCGCTGGAAGACGCCTATTTCACGACCCAGTTCATCGAGTTGATGGATGGCCAAGTCTGGGGCCAGGGCTTCGCGCCGCCCATTTTTTGCGACGAGTTCCGGGTCGTGAGCCAGCGCATTTTGAAGGAGCGCCACCTGAAACTGCTGCTTGAGAAGAACGGCGCGCGCTTTGACGCCATCTGGTTCGGTCATACCGAGGCGCTCGGCGAACGCGCCAAGGTCGCGTTCCGGCTCGACGCCAACGAGTACAACGGCACCACCAAGGTGCAACTGATGGTGGAACACGCGGAGGCTGCGTAAGTAGTCGACTGCCTCGTGGCGAATCCAATAGAATCGCAGATAAATTGGAGCATTTATGAACGATTTGACTCTTCCTCCATCATTTTTCCAGAAAATCGGCGAAAACGAATATGCACCGACCGAGGCCACTATCGGTCCATGGTCGGCTGAACTTCAGCATGGAGGCCCGCCATCGGCCTTGCTGGCTCACGCGCTACGGGTGTTCCCGTCACAGGGAAATTTTGTGCTTTCGAGAATTACTATCGAAATTCTGGGAGCTATTCCGCTGACACCCTGCCAGATCAGCGTCGAACGGGTCAGGTCCGGCCGACGAATAGAACTACTCAAAGCGCAATACGTCTCCGCAGGCAAGACTTTCATGATTGCCCATGCTTGGCGCCTTGAAGCGGAAACCGGGATCTCGAAAACGGTACCGGAACCGTTCGCGCTGCCTGCTTTGCCGGGCCCGCAGGCCCAGACGTTTTTCCCAGGCATTACCTACTTTCCCTATGCCCAAGCGCTCGAATGGCGGTTCACCCAGGGCAGTTTCGAGACGATGGGTCCGGCCACGGTGTGGACCAGACCGCGCATTGCGCTGATCGATGGGATGCCCATTAATGGACTCGAGTCCTTGATCCTCATGATCGACTCGGCCAATGGAATCAGCGCCGAACTCGATCCGCTAACGTGGACGTTTGTGCCGGTGGATATGACCGTTGGACTGTATCGTCAGCCAATCGGGACATGGCTTGGCATGGCCGCGCGTACCGTTATCGAAAGCGACGGCATCGGGCAAACAACGACCACCGCGTTTGACGGCAGCGGCAGTATCGGGCACAGCATTCATACCCTATTTGTACGACCAAGATAGGCCAACATAGGCCAAGTTCGTTTGCAGATGATGTGGGCGAGTCGTCACACAAGCGCACATCGGGGCTGGCATTACGGCCGCTTGCAGTCGCAAACGTCCTCACCCTTATCGAAGACGATGCGCCATGTGCCGGGCGCTTCCAGGCGCCAGACCGAATTGAAGCGCGCGATCAGTTTGCCGCCAGGGTCGTAGACTGATCCGGTGCTAATGGCCAGTGTGCCCGAGGCGAGCACCTGGACCTGATCCGGTTCCCAGGAGAACGGCGCGTCCGGTTTCTCGTAAAAACGCTTCCACCATTGCGCGACCTGCTGCTTGCCGTGGAGCGGGGTCGGCCCCGAAAAGAACACCGCCTCATCCGACAGGAAGGTCGCGAACGCGGCATGGTCGCGCGCCTTCATGGTGGCGGCAAAAGCGCGCTCCGTATTGGCCACTTGCTGCTCGACGCCGCTAAATGATGTTGCCGCATTGGCGCAAACGGCGAAACAAGCCAGGCAGGCACCAACGATCAGGGCGGGGAAGCGCATCGAGATTCCTTTCAGTGAACGCTGAGTGGGTCGGCGTTATCGCCGACCCAAGCGGGCCGTTCAATGGTACATCAAGTAACTCAGGGGAAACATCAATACGCCCGGGAATTTCCTTGCCGTCACTCGTCCCTGTCGCGCGTTCGCCCTGCCCTGCTCGTCAATTCGCGCACCGGCCGGGCCGATCGGTTAACATGACCAGGTACGCCAGTGCCGCGGATCGAGGCGGCCTGAGCATCCGAACCATTCTTTTTTTACCTGTCTAGCATGATGACCAAGCCTGAAAACGACACCGATCTTCTCCTTAAAATTAACATGGAAACGGCGCGCCTGCCCTGGACCGAGCTGATCCGCCATTTTGCGGCCGGTACCGTCGTGGCGCTCAGCAATGAGCTCGACCTGGTCGACGTAGCCGTGCGCATCTCGCACGACGACAAGCACAGCATCGGGCAGTGGATGGCCGAGGGCAAACTGGGCAAGGTCAGCGATCGGCAAGCCCAGGACTGGCTCGACGCCGACGCTTCGCTCTGGACCGTCGTCGTTAGTCCCTTCATCCTGGTTCAGCTCGATAAACCGAGCACGGCGTGAAGCGAGCGTGGCGGCGCGCCAGGTCTGGCTTGCATCGCGATCGACTACCGGCCTGCACCGGTTTGTGGTGAACGTCTAACGAACCCAGCGATCAGCTTGCGCGCCTCTTCCAGCAGCAAGACCGAGGCGGCGACGCCGGTCGCAATGCCCCACTCCTCCACGGTCAGGGCGCTGGTCCCGAAAATCGACTGCGCGGGCGGCCAATGCACGGCAATTGCCTGCAGCAAGACCACGCCGGTGAGCGACGCCCATAGCATCGCATTCTCGAAAAAATGTCGATTGAACGCCGTGCCGCGCTCGACGCGCGCATTGAACACGTTGAAGAACTGGAACAGCACGAAGGTCGTAAATGCCAGCGTGGACGCGCGTTGCGCCATGCCGGCCTGCACCCCGAAGTACAGTACCGCCAGCGTTCCCGCCATCATGGTAAGGCCGTATGCGGTGACCTTGCCGAGGCGCGCCAGCGTGAGCAGAGGCTCGCTTCGGCTGCGGGGAGCGTCCGACATGATGCCGGGACGCGCAGCGTCGAGCGCGAGCGAAACGGCTGGCGGGCCATCCATGATGATCGCAATCCAGAGAATTTGAACCGCCGTAAACGGCTCGGGCAAGCCCACCAACGGCGCCAGCAGCACCGTGAGAATAGCGCCTATCGTGGTCGAAAGCTGGAACCGTACAAACTTCACAATGTTGTCGTACAGCGTGCGGCCCTGACGGACCGCACTCACCAAGGTCGCGAAGTTGTCGTCGGTCAGTACCATCGTCGCGGCGGCCTTCGCCACCGCCGTACCGCTGCCCATGGCCACGCCGATATCGGCGCTTTTCAGCGCAGGCGCGTCGTTGACACCGTCACCGGTCATGGCCACCACGTGCCCTTTTTTCTGGAGCGCGCGCACGATCTTGACCTTGTCGGTTGGCGTGACGCGGGCGAACACGGCAACCTCATTGATCGTGGCCGATAGCTGACCGGCATCCATGCCCTCAAGCTGGGCGCCGGTCATGGTCTTGCCCGTGAGGCCCAGTTCGCGCGCGATGGCCGCTGCGGTGAGCTGGTGGTCGCCCGTGATCATCTTGACGCTGATGCCGGCCTGCTTGCACTGGCCGATCGCCAGCTTCGCCTCGGCGCGCGCCGGGTCCATCAGCCCGACCAAACCGACGAAAGTGAGCTCGCCGATCCATGCCGGCAGATCGCCTGACGGGTCGAACCCGTGGGCCGCTATTGCGCGCGTCGCGATCAGCAGTCCGCGCAGGCCCTGCGTGGCGAGCGCCGCGTAGTGCGCTTCGATCTGCTGCCGGGCCGATGCGTCGAGCGCCCGTTCTCCGTTCGCCTCAATCACCTGGGCACAACGCGCCAGCAACACATCGGGTGCGCCTTTCACGAACAGCCGCAAATGATCGTCCTCGCGGTGGAAAGTGGCCATGAACTTGTGTGCGGCGTCGAACGGGATCTCCGCCATGCGCGGCAGTGGCGCGGCCAGCCGCCCCGGCCCGGCGTCGGCCTTGTGCGCCAGGACCAGCAATGCCGCCTCCATCGGATCGCCGATCACCTGACCGTCGTGGACCCGGCTATCGTTACAGGCGATCAACGGAACCAGCAGCGCGGTCAGTTCCGGCACGGCTGACCCGGCGCCGGCCGCGCCGATTTCACCGGCCACGCCATAGCCCTCGCCGGAGACGTCGAAGCGCTCCCCTTGAAAATAGAATGCGCGCGCGGTCATCTGGTTCAGGGTCAGGGTCCCGGTCTTGTCCGAGCAGATGACTGTCGTGCATCCCAGTGTTTCGACGCTGGCGAGGCGCTTGACGATCGCGCGATGACGCGCCATGTTGCGCATGCCGAGCGCAAGCGTCACCGTCACCACCACCGGCAAGCCTTCCGGCATGGCGGCCACGGCCAGCGCAATCGCGTCCAGTGCGATATGCGCGAGCGCGGTCCCGCGCATCAGTTCCAGCACCGACAGCATGCCGACCAACGCCAGGGCAATCGCTCCCAGCCGCTTGCCAAGCTGGTCCAGCTGAACCTGCAGCGGCGTGGGCGCTTCGCTGGTTGAAGCGAGTTCCTGCGACAGACGTCCCATTTCGGTACCCAAGCCGGTTGCGGTGACGATGATTTCGCCGCGCCCGCGGGTGAGCAAGGTATTCATGTAGACCAGGTTGCTGCGCTCTGCCAGAGGCACGTCCCGCGCCAGCGAATCGACCTGTTTGCCGACCGGCTGGGACTCGCCAGTCAACGCCGACTCGTCCACTTCAAGTCCAGCGGCCAGGAACACCCTGCCATCGGCCGGCACCGGATCGCCCGCCTCCAGCAGGACGATATCTCCGGGCACCAGATCTTCAGCCGGGATCTCGATCTTCTGGCTGGCGCGCCGCACGCGCACCCTGACCGGCAACATTCCCTTGAGCGCTGCCAGGCTTTGCTCGGCCCGATACTCCTGGTAGAAACCGACGGTGGCATTGATCACGACGACAGTGAGGATCACCAGTGCATCCTTGACGTTGCCGATCAGCGCGGAGAGGATGGCAGCGCCAATCAGAATCAGGATCAGGATGCTCTTAAATTGAAACAGGAATACGCGCCACGCCGAACGCGGTGGCGCCTCGGGCAGTCGATTCGGTCCGTAGCGCAGTTTCCGTTGTCGGACCTGCTCGGCCGACAGTCCAATGTCGATATCGACATCAAGGTGCGCGGCAAGATCGCCGGCCGCCAGCATATGCGGCGCGGCGTCTGGTTCGGCATCGCTCGCTCGTCGATGGTCTTCTTTCACGGCCATCGATTGCTTCATCCCAGTGGTGAGCAAGAAGATATTGTTTGCGTCTTGGGCAGACATTTATCCAGCGACGCAGGCTACTTGATCGAAATGTGTCCCACCATGCCCGCTTCCTCGTGGCCAGGGATGGTGCATTTCAAATCGCCAAAACTCCCGGTTTTTATAGGAACGAACCACCACTCGGTCACCCCTTTCGGATAAACCTCAATTTCCCGGATAACGCCCTTCACTTCGGCCAATGCATTGCCCGCCGCGCCATTTACCTGAACCTTTCGGGTAAATACTGCTTGGGACAGTTTCTCGGAACTGAAATAATGTTTTTCCGTGCTCGGGTTGGACAAGATCAGGCGATACAGCTTCCCTGCCTCCAATTCGAGCTTGTCGGGCACAAATCGAAATTTGTTTTTCTCATCACCGAGTTGTATCTTAATTTCGATCGGGGTTTGCTGAGTCAAATCGCCAGCGGCAAGCGCAACATTATTCGATATAAACACAGCAACCACCGATAGCGCTAAAATCTTAAAAAATTTCACAAAGCCTCCATCAACAAATAAGTCGGTGCGTGCGGTCGAATGATTAGATCACATGGCCAGAATTCCCGTATTGACTTGGAATAACATTACATTATTCTTGGACATGCGATGAAATAAGGTCCAGCAAGACATCGATTTCAATCGGCTTTACCATATAATGATCGAAACCTACCTCTTTGGCGTGCATCCGGTCTTCCACTTGATTATAGCCAGAGGTCGCAATACACAAAGGCTTCGGTTTTGACGAGTCCAGGCGCACCTGCTTAATCACTTCGAAGCCATCCATGCCCGGCAATCCAATATCGCAAACAATGACATCGTAGCGATTTTTTTGTGCCATTGCGAGGCCGCTTTTCCCATCAAACATGGACGTAATTGAATAACCATCCAGCTCAAGCAAGGTTCTTAATGCATCGTTTGCATCGACATTATCTTCAACTAACAATATTTGACGATGATGCGCCTGAATAGTTTTTGATGGGGCCATGTAATTCGGTGGTAGCGGCCCAGGCGACAGTGGAAGAAATATAATGAATTCGCTACCAAAACCGGTTCCCTGACTAATGACTTTGGCTGTACCACCGTGCATTTCAACGATGGTGCGGACCAACGACAGTCCAATCCCAAGGCCTCCTTGTGCGCGCTCCAGGGTACGATAACCCTGCGTGAACAAGTCGAAAATAAACGGCTGAATATCGGCTGGGATTCCCGCACCGTTATCTGTTACCGATACCAGGATACCATTCTCACTATACTGCGCTGAAATTGTAATGCGTTCGTTTTCCGGCGTAAATTTGGTCGCATTAATGAGCAGATTGGAAAAAACCTGCGCGAGCCGGATGAGGTCGCCATCAATGATAATTGGATCAGCCGGCAGATCAATCTTCAAATGCTGATGCCGCTTATCGATGAATGGCTGACTTGTTTCAATAGCCCTCGCAATGATATCCGACAGTAAAAGCATGCGTGTTTGAAGGGTGATCTTCCCACTGCTAACGCGCGATGCATCGAGCAGGTCGTCCACAAGGCGAATCATATGGCTCACCTGACGCGAAATGATTCCGTGCAGTTTTGGCAGCTGCGGGTGAGCTGCTGTAATTTTTCCCAGCAACTCGTTTGCCATCGATATAGGCGCCAGCGGATTGCGCAACTCATGGGCCAGCATCGATAAGAATTCGGTTTGGCGTCGATTGAAAGACTCGGCTTTCGCCTGCATTTCCTGCGCGTTAAGCGTCGCAATGATCAAGTTTTGGTTCGCTTCGCGCAACTGGACAACCAGGTCGTCGAGGTGCGTACCGGCCGTATTCGGCTGGTTTTTATCAGTCATGACACGCATCGATTGACATATTAGAAACCTACTCATCAACAATATTTAGCGCAACGTACGGTGCCGACCTATTCGGGCCTGCCCTTGACCGTTTCGAGACGCATATGGAAACTATATGGAGCACCACGATACGTGCGTTTCTCTCCGGATCGCACTTTTCTTGGTTTGTCGGCTGAGTACAAACAGTTTCTGCGTTTCGGATAACGTGCATGGATGTAATCAATTGTAACCGACATTCGGTGTTACGCCGCGTTGCGCACGTGATGCGCTCAACTGGCGGCAGGTCATGCCTGTCTTTGATCGCGCGCAGGGTCGGCGCTGCCCACCGCTTCCATCAAATCGAGGAAAGCGCGCGTCTTGGCTGGCATTAGCCGGCGTCCGGGGAACACCGCCCAAGCGGACACAATCGGAAAGTGCCACTCCGGCAAGATTCTGACTAGCTCGCCGCTCTGCAGATAGGCCGCGGCAAACTGCTCTGAACTGGCCGCCACCCCTGCGCCGGTGGCCGCCATGCGCACCAGCAAATCCGGTGAATTTGCCACCAGGCGCGCCGACAACTCGCGTTCCCAGCGCACTTTTCCGCGCGTTAAGACCCAGGGCGCGGCGCCGCCGGTCTGACGCAGCAGGCACAACAAATCATGCCCGAGTAAATCGTCGGGATGCTCCGGCAGACCGCGCTGCGCCACATAAGTTTGCGATGCATACAGCCCCATCCTGACCTGCATGACGCGGCGCGCGACCAGGCTTGCATCATCGGGCAGATCCCCCATTCGGATCGCCAGATCAAAATTCTCAGCCACCAGATCGACCCGGCGCGGCGACAGGTCCAGTTCCAGCGACACGCCCGGATAGCGCGCCATGAACATCGACATCACCGGCCCCATCGCGAAATTGGCAAAGTCGCCCGGCATCGAAATGCGCAGCCGGCCGCTGGGCGCCAACTGCCGGTGCTGCACCATGGCCGCCGCCGCCTCCACCTCTTCCACCACCTTGCGCGCATGATCGAGCAAGCTGGCGCCGAACTCGGTGAGCGCCAGCTTGCGCGTGGTGCGCTGGAGCAAACGCTCTCCCAGTTTGGCCTCCAACAGCGAGATCCGGCGCGATACGGTCGATTTGGGCAAGCCAACCCGGTCCGCCGCCCGGCTAAAGCTGCCGGTTTCGACGATACGCGCAAATAGCATCAAGTCATTCGGTTCGACGTCCATGGATTGTTCCATTAACTGATTAATGAAATCCATTTTAACGCCTTCCGCATCGATTTTGGAACTGTTAAAGTACCTCCATCGAAAGTCCACACACCATGAAGGAAACCCTATGAACATCCTGCAAATCAATTCCAGCGCCCGCAGCACCGGTTCCGAATCAACCCGCATGGCCGACGCCATCGTGGCCCGCATCAGCGCCAGCGCCGCCAACGTCACGTTGACCCGGCGCGACCTGGCCAGCGACCCGCACCCGATTATCGATGAAGCCGGACTGCAAGCGCTGTTCACGCCAGCCGATCAGCGCACCCAAGCGCAGGCGGCCCGGGTCGCGCAAGACGACGCCCTGATCGCCCAATTGCAGGCCGCCGACGTGCTCGTTCTGGGTGCGCCGATGTACAATTTTGGCATGACGGTACAGTTGAAAAGCTGGTTCGACGCTGTCGCCCGTGCCCAAGTCACGTTCCGCTACACGGCCACTGGTGTGGAAGGCCTGCTGAAAAACAAAAAAGTCTACGTTGCCCTGGCGCGCGGCGGCATGCACCGTGATGGCGTCACCGACAGCCAGGTGCCGCATCTGAAAACCCTGCTTGGCTTTCTCGGCATGACCGACGTGCAGTTTGTCTACGCCGAAGGCATGGGCATGGGCCCGGAAGCGGTGGCGCGCGCACAAGCGTCGGCACAAGCCGAGATCGACGCCGTCTTGGTATAAGACAGCGGCAGGCGGCGCAACCACTACATTGGAGAACAGCATGACTGAACAGCACATTGTCTCGGATCGGGTCCAGCACGGGCGCAGCGTCGAACGCATCATCCAGGGCCAGTCGGTCATGGAAGGCGCCGGCGTGAAGATCAACCGGGTACTGACTCAGTCGCTGCAGCGCCGTCTCGACCCCTTCCTCATGCTCGACGCCTTCGCCAGCGATCGGCCCAATGAGTACCTGGCCGGTTTTCCCGAACATCCGCACCGCGGCTTCGAGACCGTCACCTACATGATCGCCGGGCGCATGCGGCACAAGGACAGCGCCGGCCACGAAGGCTTGCTCACCAACGGCGGGGTGCAATGGATGACGGCCGGGCGCGGCGTGATCCACTCCGAAATGCCGGAACAGGAGCAAGGCATGATGGAAGGATTTCAGCTCTGGCTGAACCTGCCCGCGCGCGACAAAATGCGCACGCCCTGGTACCGCGACTTCAGCAACGACCAGATCCCGCGCGTGACCAGCGCCGAGGGCGTTGTGGTGCAGATTATCGCGGGCAGCAGCCACGGCACGCCGGGCGCGGTCCAGCGCGACGGCACCGAACCGATCTACCTTGACATCGACCTGCCCGCTGGCGCCACGTTCAACCAGGCGCTGCCGCCCGGCCACAACGCCTTTCTCTACGTGTTTCGCGGTGAAGTCAGTGTCGAAGGCAAGCCGATTCCAGCGACACGGCTGGCGATCCTGTCCAACACCCCAGGCGCTGACGGCGTCCAGCTGCACGCCGCCGCTGCCGCCCGTGTTCTTCTGATCGCCGGCCGGCCGCTGAACGAACCGATCGCCCAGCACGGCCCATTCGTGATGAACACCCAGGCCGAAATCGTCGAAGCCGTCAACGACTTCCGGGCGGGCCGTTTCGGCCAATAAGGTGGCGCGGCGCCGCGCGGCTCGGCTGCTTAAGGCTCGCCGCCGCTTTCGATGGATGGATTTTTCACCACGGCCAGCCAATAGGCAAGCGCCAATGCCACCATGAGCGCGGCAGTGGCGAACACATAGTCCGAGCCCAGCTCCTTGTAATCGAGCACAATGACCTTGCGCGCCACTGCCATGAAAGCCGTCGCAAGGACAACTGCGGGGATGGCAGCAACGGTGACGTCAAAAGGTCAGATCACGATCCAGCCCCCGTTCGGTTCGCACTTGGCCTCGATACCAACATCCGGGTCGAGTTTGCTTTCGCACGATCAAAGGCGGATTTTTCCGATTGCCTCATTGAGCGATCGGTCCACAAGGCCGGTCGCGAAACTGCGGAAGCGAGCAATGACGCGCTGGACTTTTCGAACGCTGAGCTCTACTGCGCCATTGCGGCGAACCTGGCACCGGAGAGCGAAGACGCGCGCCTGAACGTCGGCCATCTGTTGCTGGAACAGAAGCGCCTGGACGAAGCGGAAAGCCATTACGCCGCCTGGCTCGACGTCCAACCCGCGAGCGCTGCCGCGCGCTTCGGACTGGCATCGGTCAACCTGATGCGAGGTGACTTCGAAGCTGGATGGAACTACTACGAAGCGCGCTGGGAACTGAGCCGGCATGGCGGAGGCACCCGCATTACCGCTGTGCCGCTGTGGGACGGCGCTGCGTGCGCGCGCTTGCTGCTGTATGCCGAACAGGGCCTTGGCGACACCATCCAGATGCTGCGCTTCTTGCCGGAGGTCGTACGACGCAGCGCCGGTGCGATTACCTTGCGGGTGCCGGAACCGCTGCTGCGCATCGCGCATCGCGCAACGGGCGCTGGGCGCGCAGGCCGTCCAGGTGGTCACCAAACTGCCGCCCGACGCGATATTCGACCGCAGCTGCCCCCTCATGAGCTTGCCGCACGTGCTGCAGGCGCATGCGGCTGGCGACCTCGGCATGCCGGCGCCCTACCTTGCGGCAGAGCCGCAACGAATCGACTTCTTCAAGTCCCTCCTTTCTCCCTTGGAGGGCAAGAAAATCGGCATCGTG
>JANPCW010000101.1:0-2747 GCA_031431155.1 Janthinobacterium sp.
CCCGATAGGCCGCACTGAGTCAAGTATGGCGCAGGGCCTGCCACCTAGAATGCGCTTCCGTATGTATTTGTCAAGCCGAAATGCGGTACTTAGAGAATATTTTTTGATAAACGATCTATTGCTGTAACAGCAATGAATGGGATGGGTTTTTGATGGGTTAAACGTGATGCAAGGGATAGATAATCCGAGCATGCGCATGGGAAATATGTTTACTAATTCATGCGCCGTCCTACCTGCAAGGAACTGGCAAAGAGGAAGGGCAGAGCGGATCGAACATCCGAAGACCCCAGCCGAGTTGTCTCCGGATTTCTTCGGGCGAGGGAGGCGGAGTCTTCTCCTGTGAGCGGCGTTCCAGATACTCGCGAATCAGATACTTTGATGGGTGGTTTTCCTGTGCCATGATGACCTCGCAGCGGTTAGTTCAGCAACTGTCGCCAGCGCAGGTGATGGGGTCTTTTTCACCGATGTCGCGGCAGTTCACTTGACCCAAGTATAGACAGCACCCGCTTCACAACCTATGGGCGAACGGCGCTATTTTCGATCGTCGTTGGTCACGAAATAGTCAGACCTTAGTCTCGTTCCGCCCGTGGACCTTGGAATTGCCTCGCGTTTGAAACAAGCCGTTGCAGCACCAGATCGCCTTTATGCTGTATGATGCAATAAAATCAGCAATTGCGAAATTTACGACAGTGCACGACAATGGCAGCATGAAAACATTCGACGAAATTGAAGTCCGGCGCCCCGGCATCGCGCGCAGCTATCTCGCACTGCTTGGTGCTCAACCGGGACGGCCGCTGGCCCTGTTTGCCCCCCGGCGGGTCGGGAAGACGTTTTTCCTTGACCACGACCTGGCCCCCGAGGCGAAGGAGGCGGGAATGCTGCCCGTGTATGCCGACCTGTGGCTGCACAAGTCGGCCCCGCTGGAAGCGGTCAATCACGCGCTGGAAGAAGCGCTGGACGATTTGCTGGTCCCGTCCAGCAACATCGGGAAGATTGCAAAAACGCCGGTGAAGAAAATCGGTGTTCTCGGTGCCAGCCTCGACCTTGGCGATGAACCACATCGCCGCAATTTGCCGGAGTCCCCGGCCCTACGGTTGGATGCGCTTGTTACTCGACTGGCAAGGCAGCACAAGGGCCAGATCTTGTTGATGCTCGACGAGGTTCAAACCTTCGTCGATGCGCCGGACGGGGTGTCCATGGTGGCGACTTTGCGGGCCGTGCTTCACAAGCGACGCGACCAGGTCTGTGCCGTCTTTACCGGTTCCTCGCAGGAGGGTCTGGCCCGACTCATGAATACCGCGGGGGCCCCGATGTATCAGTTTGCACAGATTATCGATTTTCCCTTTCTCGGCGATGAATTTCTGCGCTTACTCGCAGAACATTTCAGCAAGGTGCATCTGGGCAAAAAGCTTGAGCTGGACGCGTTACGCGATGTGTTCAAGAGAATCGGCTTCAAGCCGGCGCTTATGCGCGATGTGGTCAAGGCGATGTCGGCCGAGGGCGTCACCGATGTTCAGCGCGGGGTCGACAATTATATGGCGAGCGACCATCAGGTAGCGATCTGGCGGGCACTGCTGAACTCGGTAGATGCTTTCGATCAGGGCGTGCTGGTTGCGATTGCCAATGGCCAAGCGCCATTGAGCCAGGCCACGTTGAGGATTCTGGAGGCGATTCCCGGTTCCAAGCCGACAATATCGAAGGTTAGGTCGTCGATCGAAAAGTTGAAACGCACTGGCCTCCTGTCGAAAAACGCAGTTGGCACAACGATTGATGACCCGTTGTTTGCTGAGTTCCTGCTGCAACGCGCAGCGAGAAATTTGTCATAACTGAATCGGACCTGAAGAAAAAATCGCTTTCATAAAAAATCCCCTCGAAGTCCTGAGACTGAGAGGGGATTCTATGCGCGAAGGCAATAATCATCAATACGATCATCGCCTAGGGCGCGAACGTTGCAGACCCCGATGCGCGGCGCCAAAATCTGGCGCGCGTCATCAGGGGCGACATTACATCATGCCGTCCATGCCACCCATGCCGCCCATACCACCCATACCGCCGCCCATACCGCCGGCCGACTTGTCTTCCGGCAGTTCGCAGACCATGCAATCGGTGGTCAGCATCAGGGAAGCGATCGACGCCGCGTTTTGCAGCGCCGAACGGGTCACTTTAGCTGGATCCAGAACGCCCATTTCGACCATGTCGCCGTAGGTGCCGTTAGCGGCGTTGTAACCGAAGTTACCTTCGCCAGCCAAGACCTTGGCAACCACGACCGATGCTTCTTCGCCGGCGTTTTGAACGATCATGCGCAGTGGCTCTTCCATTGCGCGCAGAACGATCTTGATACCAGCTTCTTGATCCGGATTGTCGCCGACAACCTTGATGTTGGCACGCGCACGCAACAGCGCAACGCCGCCGCCGGGAACGATACCTTCTTCAACCGCAGCGCGGGTTGCGTGCAGCGCATCTTCAACACGGGCTTTCTTTTCTTTCATTTCGACTTCGGTGGCTGCGCCAACCTTGATCACTGCAACGCCGCCGGCCAGTTTGGCCACGCGCTCTTGCAGTTTCTCACGGTCGTAGTCCGAGCTCGCTTCTTCGATCTGGGTACGCACTTGCTTGACGCGTGCCTCGATCGACGATGCTTCGCCGGCGTTTTTGCAATCTTCCCGATGTTGCTGGACGGGACCAGCAAATCGTCCAGCGCTTCTTCCAGCGCGTGATTGACCGCTTCCAGCGGGGCCGACTTGTGC
>JANPCW010000102.1:0-4232 GCA_031431155.1 Janthinobacterium sp.
CATTTCAGAACGCAAGGCGGCGGAAGCGCGTATTTTGCGTTCGGTCTATTACGATCAGTTGACCGACCTGCCCAACCGCGAGCTGCTGTCCGATTGCCTGCATCAATTGTTTGCGCTGGCAAGACGCCACCCGGAAAACAATATCGCCGTCATGTCGATCGACCTGGACCGTCTCAAGGTGATCAACGACAGCATGGGCCGCGAAGCCGGCGACCAATTGCTGCGCATGGTCGCCACCCGCCTCAACGACTGCATCCGCGCAACCGATACGCTGGCGCGCATGAATGGCGATGAATTCGCTATTTTGCTCAGCAAGATCTCCAATGCCGAGGATGCCGCGGCGGTCGCCCAAAAGATTCTGACGCTGTTCGAACAGCCCTTCCTGCTCAACGATGAGCCGGTGCACGTCTCGCTGAGCATCGGCATCAGCGTCTACCCGACCGATGGCACCGATGCCGAAGCATTGCTGCAAAATGCAGCGATGGCCATGTATCGCGCCAAAACGGCGGGCGGCACCCGTTATGAACTCTATGATGAAGAGCTCGGCGCGCGGGCCAGCAAACGGATGGTGATCGAGACCGGGCTGCGCAAGGCGATCGAGCGCGATGAGCTGGAGCTGCATTATCAACCGCAGTTCGAGTGCCACACGGGCAAGCTGATCGGATTCGAAGCCCTGCTGCGCTGGCGTCACCCGGACCTCGGGCTGCTGATGCCGAACGCTTTCCTGTCGATCGCCGAGGAAACCGGTTCCATCGTCCCGATCGGCGCATGGGTATTGCAAACGGCCTGCGCCCAGGCCCAGGTCTGGCGCCTGCAATCGCGCCAACACCGCCTGATGGCAGTCAATTTGTCGGCGCGCCAGCTGCAGCACCCCGATATCGTGCAGCACGTCGTTTCCGCCTTGAACAGCAGCGGCTTGCCGGCCAATTGCCTTGAGCTCGAAATCACCGAAAGCGTGATGATGCACAAGGTCGATGCCTGCATCGCCGTCATGCACGAGTTGTCGGCGCTGGGCGTGGAGTTCTCGATCGACGACTTCGGCACCGGCTATTCGTCGCTGGCCTATTTGAAGAAGATGCCGATCAAGGCGCTCAAGATCGACCAGTCATTCATCCGCGACATCGCCACCGATGCCGATGGCGCCGCGATCGTGGGCGCGATTGTAGCCTTGTCGAGCACGCTCGGCTTGCGGGTGGTGGCCGAAGGCATTGAAGACCATGCGCAGTTGGCCCAGCTCAAGGCGCACGACGGCATCATTGGCCAGGGCTATTTGCTGGGCTACCCGGTTGCGGCGCCGGCCATGAGCGCGCTGATCGAAGCGGCGGAAGCGAAAACCGAGCATGCTGCGAGCCTGTAGCAGCGGCGCGCCTGTGCGTGCGCGATGAGACGGCTGACCGCTTGGTTAATAGGCAACAGCGGCGACGAATCGGCCTTCGATTGTCGCTTGCGTGTGTTTACCGGGTTGGCGTTCGTTGCGGCGCTACTGGTGTGCGCCGCCTTCGCCGCGGTGTCGTGGCAGGCGCAGTCGCTCCATGAGCAAAAAAATGCCGAGGTCATCGCCGCCAACCAGAGTTCGGTATTGCAGGAACGGCTAAGCCACTCCTTATCGGCCACCTATGCATTGGCGTCGGTGTTGCGGCAAGGTGGCGGGGAGATCGCCCGTTTCGACGCCTTGGCGGCGCAGATGCTGCAGCAGTACCAGGGCATCAGCAGCCTTCAGCTTGCCAGGAAAGGGGTGATCAGCAACATAGTGCCACTTGCGGGAAACGAAAAGGCGCTGGGCCATGATTTGCTCAAGGACCCCCGGCGCGACAAGCAAGTTCGCCTTGCGATCAGCACCCACCAGCTGACCCTGGCCGGTCCGTTCGAACTGATCCAGGGCGGGGTCGCGGTGATCGGCCGCTTGCCGGTTTTTTTGCCTGACGCGTACGGTACGCAACAATTCTGGGGGCTCACCACTGCATTGATCCGGATCGAGGACTTGCTGGCATCGAGCAAGCTGGCGCGCCTGCGCGAGGCCGGCTACGACTACCAGTTGTCGCACCTCGATCCCGACAGCGGCCGGCGCATCGTCTTTGCCAGCTCGACCTCGGCCATGCTCGATAGCCCGGTGCTGCGCACAATCGACGTCCCGAACGGCAGCTGGCTGCTCAGCGTCGCGCCTACGCGCGGCTGGGCGCATCCGCTCTCGGCTACGGCCGCCGCCGGCATGCTGTTGATGGCGGCCTTGGTCGCCTTGCTGACGCATACCGTATTGCGCCAGCCGGTCCTGCTGCGGCGCGATGTAGCGGCGCGTACCGATCAGCTTGCGCAAATTAACCGTGATCTTGAACTCGAAATCGTTCAGCGCGAACGGGCCCAAAAAGCGTCCGCGCAGATCAACCGCCTCTACAGTGTGCTCAGCCACACCAACGGCACCATCATCCGGGTCACCGAGCGCGGCCAGCTATTGCAGGAAATTTGCCATGTCGCGGTGGAACATGGCGGCTTTCCGCTCGCGAAAATCGCACTGATCGACGGGCCCAGCGGCGCCTGGCAATGGGTATCGCGCTGCGGCGCCGATGTCATGCTGCCAAAGTGCGAGCACTCGCGCATCTGCACCCTCGGCGATATCGATGCCGCGAAAAGCCAGAAATTGATCGTGTGCAGCAGCGTGCAAGACCCGGCCCAGCCGTCCTCGCCGCTGTGCCGGGAGGCGCTGGCTGCCGGCTTTGCCTCGCATGTGATGTTGCAGCTTCGCAGCGGACAGCGCGTGATCGGCGCGTTCAGCCTGTATGCGTACGAGTCGAATTTTTTCGATGCGGCGCAATTGCGGTTGCTGGAAGACATGGCCAACGACGTCTCATTCGCGCTCGACAATATCGAGCGGGAAGCACTGCGTAAGCGCGGCGAGGAAAATCTGCGCAAGCTCTCGCGCGCGGTTGAACAGAGCGCCAACGCGGTGCTGATCACCGACCGCGACGGCATCATCGAATACATCAATCCCTGGTTCACCAAGATCACCGGTTACAGCAGCGCGGAAATCGTCGGCAAGACGCCGAGCATCCTGAAGTCGGACCAGACCCATCCGGAAACCCACCGGCGCCTGTGGGACACGCTGTTGTCGGGCAAGGAATGGCATGGCGAACTGCACAATACCAAGAAAAACGGCGAGCTCTATTGGTGCCTCGAGGCGATCTCCCCGCTCAAGAACGAAGCGGGCGAGGTGACCCATTTCGTTGCGATCACCGAAGACATCAGCGAACGCAAACAGACCGAGCAAACCATTGAGCATCTGGCATTCCACGATACCCTCACCGGGCTGCCGAACCGCCGGCTGTTCCGTGATCGCTTGAATCAGGCGGTTGCCGCCGGAGCGCGCAACAAGGTCGCGTTTGCGCTGATGCTGCTCGATCTGGACCATTTCAAGAACGTCAACGACACGCTGGGCCACGATGCCGGCGACGAACTGCTCAAGATCATCGCCGAACGCTTGAATGGCAGCATCCGCAAGGGTGACACGCTGGCACGCATGGGGGGCGACGAGTTCGCGCTGCTTGCGATCGACATCGCCCACCCGGAAGACGTGGCGCACCTGGCCGGAAAACTGCAGGACATCTTGCGCCAGCCAATCAATGTGCTGGGGCGCGAACTGTACGTGAGCACCAGCGTGGGCATTACCGTGTATCCGAACGACTCGGACGAGGTGGACGCCCTGTTCAAGAACGCCGACATTGCCTTGTACCGCGCCAAGGATATGGGCCGCGACAAATTCCAGTTCTTCACGCAGGACATGAATGTCGCGATGCTGCACCGGCTGAACCTGGAAAACAGCATGCGCTGCGCGCTAGAACGACGGCAATTCATCCTGCACTATCAGCCGCAGATCGACTTGGCCAGCGGCGAGATTGGCTGCGTGGAAGCCTTGATCCGCTGGCACCACCCCGAATTGGGCACGGTAGCGCCGGCCCAGTTCATCCCGCTGGCCGAAGAGACCGGCATGATAGGCGCCATCGGCGAGTGGGTCCTGCGCACTGCCTGCACCCAGGCGCGCGCCTGGGAACTGGCAGGCACGCCGATGCGGGTCGCAGTGAACTTGTCGGCGCGCCAATTCCGCCAGGGAGATCTGGCCAACACGATCGAAAATATTCTGCGCGAAACCGACCTCTCGTCATCCCTGCTCGAACTGGAAATAACGGAAGGCACGCTGATGGAAGACATCGTGCAAAACAGCGCGACGCTGGACACCTTGC
>JANPCW010000103.1:0-2125 GCA_031431155.1 Janthinobacterium sp.
ATGAGCACGGGCATACGGAGGCGCGCCGCTGCGGCCGCGTCCTTGCAAATGGCTTTGACGCGCGGATCAAGCGAAACGAAGTTGGTCGCCGAATGGTGCCCCTTGCCCTGAGATGGCGATACGGACTGTGCGCCTTTGCGCGCCGCCGCCTGATGTGCCGGGACGCGATGAGGGTTCTCGGTATCGAGATTTTGAGACTCGAGACCGCACTCAAACGGTGCTGAAGCAGCACGGCCCCGTCTGTTTCCCTCTGGCATCGGCCGGATTCTGGATGGGAAAACAAGTACGGCACCCAGTTCGATGCCGCCATCCCGGACAAGGACAAGGCGGGCATCGGTAAAACGGCGTGCCAAGTCCGCTTCCCAGTCCTCGAACGCAACGGACTTCAAAAATGAGAGGCCGCCAGCGTTTGGCGTACGCTCGCAGTGCTGCGCGACGTTACGCAACGCATTTGGTGAGGTTTGCACAATCGTGCCGCGACGATCGATGGCCATCATGTCGTGGCTCGCCCACTTTCGCTGCTTCTCCTGGAAGCAGCTCATGAGCCGGGAATGATCTTTCTGGATCGATTGAGCCATAAGGGCTTCTATGTGATCGGCGAACGAAATGACGAGAGCCAGATTGAGCGAGCTGAACGTCGCCGGTGGCCCCGATATGTCTATAATTCCCAGCATTTCGCGGTCGATGGGGTGGAAAATGGGCGCCGCAGCACAAGTCCAGCGCTGGACATCGGCACAGAAATGCTCGGCGGCGTGAATTTGGACGGGCTGCATTGATGCCATCGAGGTACCGATAGCATTGGTGCCAATTTTTTCTTCAGCCCAGCACCCGCCGTGTTCCAAGTGGACTTCCCGGCCCGTCTCGATGGTCCGCGTATCGCCAATAGTTTCGATGATGTGGCCTGACCCGTCGGTCAAGATAAGCATCGTCTTCGTTTCACTTAGCGATTGACTGGCGCGTTCCGTTGCCAACCGGGCCGAGGACGTCAACAAGGCGCTATCGGCGCGTTTCCGGTAAAGCTCACCTTCGGACAAAACAGGCGCGCCACGGCTGCCGACATCGACCTTAAACGATTTGCTGCGCTGCCACGACGACGCCACGGTCGAGCTTACGGCATCAGGTGCATCGCTGCCTCCCACAAACCGCTCCCAGGCATCCCGGACAGTTCGCTCGTCCATTGCCATCCATTCAGTGAAAAGTGCCAGCCCAGATTTAATTTTTTAAAGATTGTTGCTGCGCAGGCTAAATGAAAGCCGGGTAAAATTCAACAGACTTACCACTGCCGAATAGGTCGATCTATGACTGACAATGTCTAACCAAGTATATTGCAGAGCAATAACAATCCGCCGCCATCCATCTGCAAAATTTCCAAAATGGCCGTCATGGCAGGCTGCCAGACCCGCAGCGCCACCGGAAAGGCCACCGGCGTGGCTCTGAGTTTTGCGGCTCTCTAATAGCGTGCATCGCAACAATGTTGAGAAACTCAACAGTTGTTGTCGATGGGCGCTTACCCCGAACAGCATAGCATCATGAAAAAATAGAAGACATCCAGTATTTACAGGCAGTTACTCCGTTGGCACGGCCGTTGCTACTAAAGTCTTAACAACGACCTGCAAAGGGTCGGGCGGGGATGGAAGGGTTGCGGGGCATGAAGGCGGCAGTACTGCACAGCTACGACGAAAAATTGGCGGGCGCCGAATTCGTCAAATATGAAGACGTTCCCGACCCTCGCATCCAGTCACCGACCGATGTCATTGTTCGCATTGGCGGTGCCGGAGTGTGCCGGACCGATCTGCACATTGTGGAAGGTATCTGGCGCGAGAAGTCTAACGTAAAGCTGCCCTACATCATGGGCCACGAGAACGCCGGCTGGATCGAGTCCATGGGCTCGGGCGTCGAAGGCTTCAAGGTTGGGGATGCCGTCATCTGCCATCCGCTGGTGACAAATGGGCATTGCCTATCGTGCCGGCGTGGCAACGACATGCACGCTGCCACCAGTACCTTTCCCGGTATCAATGCCGACGGCGGATATGCGCAATATCTGCGCACCGGCCAGCGCGCCATCATCAAGCTGCCAAAGACTCTGTCGCCAAAGGATGTCGCACCCTACACAGACGCTGGCCTG
>JANPCW010000104.1:0-3695 GCA_031431155.1 Janthinobacterium sp.
TGCCGATCGCCTGTTCCAGATCGTACGGATACAGGTTGCGACCGCCGCGCTTGATGAGATCCTTGATGCGGCCGGCAATGAACACTTCTCCCTGCGCCAGGTAGGCATAGTCACCCGAATCGAGCCATCCGTCGCGCAGCAGTTTTGCCGTAGCCTGCGGATTGCGGTAGTAGCCCGATGTCGCCGATGGTCCGCGGAACTCCAGGCGCCCGACATGGCGCTCCGGCAATTCAACTCCTGCTTCATCGACGATCCTGATTTGATGCCCCGGCAAGGCGCGTCCGCAAGACGGGATCGGCAACGGATCGGCATCAGTGGCGGGAACGGCCTTGCCCTCGCGTGCAAATGGCTCGCGCAAAATCAGATCGATGCGCGGCCCGCGTTCCAGCGGCGGAAAGGCAAGTCCAACCGAGGATTCAGCCAGCCCATACACCGGCGTGATGGCCTGATGGCGCAGGCCGCAGGGGGCAAAGCGGGTCGCGAAAGCGGCCAGGGTGGCGGGACTGACCGGCTCGGCACCATTGAAAGCTAGCCGCCATGACGACAAGTCCAGTTCCGACAGCGCGGCGTTGCCGATGTGGCGCACGCATAATTCGTAGGCGAAGTTCGGCGCGGCGGAAATGGTGCCCCTGTGGCGCGCAATCATTTGCAGCCAAAGCGCCGGCCGGGCGAGGAAGGCGAGCGGCGACATCAGCACCAGTGGCATGCCGTGGTACAGCGAGCCGAACCATGCGCCTATCAACCCCATGTCATGGTATAGCGGCAGCCAGGACACGAATACGTCGCCCGCTACAACTTGCGACGCTTGCCCCAGCGCGCGGATGTTGGCGAGCAGGTTTGCATGCGTCAGCACAACCCCCTTGGGATCGCCTGTGCTGCCCGATGTGTATTGCAGAAATGCAATGTCGTCGCGGTGTGGACGATAACCGGGCGCGGCCGCGGTGGTGGCAAGGGTTGTGGCAAGTTCAGGCGGCGTGACAGTGACGATAAGTTCAGACGGCGTCACGATGCCGGTCAGACTCGGTACCGCCGCCTGCAGCATCCGCACAACCGGCCTGGCCTGCTCTACGGTGATGATGAGGGTCGCTTCGGCGTTGGACAAAATGTGCGCATGCCGTTTCAGGTGGTCTGCCAGTTGCGCCAGGCGTGCCGGCGGATAGATCGGCACCGGAATGCCACCGGCCATCATCACGCCGAAGAAACTGGACAGATAGTCGCGTCCGGTCGGCAGCATCAATGCCACGGTTTGTCGCGGCTGCATGCCGCGCGCCGCCAGAGCGGCGGCGATGGTTCGCGCTACATCGAGCAAATCGCGGTAGCGGATCGGGTGTTCCCGATGTTGGTCGTCATGCAGCAGGATGTGCAAGCGGTCCGGCTGGCGCGCAGCGTGCCACTCCAGGACCTCGAGCAACGTTTGCGCACTGTCTGGAACGTCGGCAGTGTCTATGTCGCTCAATGCTGGCGCAAGCTGCGACGTTCGGGCCGGCCACGCCTGTCCCAGGAAGCGCAATATATCGCGCGGCGTGTCGGCTTCCGATAGGGCTGCGCTTGGTAGTTCCACGCCGAAAGCCTTTCCCACGCGCAGCATCAATTCGACCCGCGCCAGGCTGTCGAGTCCAAGGTCTTTCTCAAACGAGGTAGTCAGCGCGACCGTATGGGTGCGGCCTGGATGGGTGTCGTTCGCCAACTGCTGCACGACTCCCAACAAGCGCTCTGGCGCAGGTGGGCTGGGTATGGAAACCGCAGGTTCAGTCACAGCGATGTCTGCTGGGATAGACCGTCTCGTTGGCTTTGCAGGTGAAGCAGGCAAAGCAGGAAATAATGCACGCGGGCTGACAATTAAGCGTATGGACAAAGTGGCAGAATTGTTTTGATAACCGTCAAGCGATTGGATGTTCAAACGCATTGCGCGCGACCCAGAGGTCAAGGCCGCGGGAGGCTATTTCGTATGGGACTGCACCAATCTTTCTTCATGATAAGCCGCGTGCGAGCGCAGGATTGCATTGCTACGCTCGCGCAGAGCGCGTTCGAGCGGCTGGTCGAGCCGATAAACGTCATCGAGAAAACGCGCCTTGCCGTCTTGATCGGTAATCGCGGTCGTGTAGAAAATCACCACCGGAATCGAGGCGGCCAGCTTGACGGTGCGGGTCTTGCCCGGCGCCAGCGCGGATTCGATTTTTTCCGGCGTCCATTCCGGCTGGCCGCGCAGCACAAATTGGGCCAGCGCAAGCGGATCTTCGACCCGAATGCAGCCGTGGCTGAAGTCGCGCCGCGAGCGCTTGAAAAGCTCGCGTGCCGGCGTCGAGTGCAAATAGATGTTCATGTCGTTGGGCAAAACGAACTTGACGGCGCCCAATGCGTTGTTCGTCCCCGGGCGCTGGCGCACGCGCAGTTTGCCAGCGCGCAGCGCCGACAGTGCCGCTGCGTCGACGCTCCCGATCGGGTTGGCTGCACCGGTGACGGGAACTAGCTCCATGCCACTGTTCTTCAGATACATGGCATCGCGCGCAAGCTTGGGCAGGATTTCGCCGCGCGCTATGCTGCCGGGCACATTCCAATACGGGTTAAATTCGATATAGCGCATGTCCCCGATGAAAGCCGGGGTCTGGGTGCGCATCGCCTTGCCGACAATCACCCGCATCTCCAAGGCCGGCGCCAACGAGCGTGGACCGGCATCGAAGGCCCATAGCTGGAATGACGGAATGTTGATCGCGATCAGGGCGCCATCGGGCAGATCGGGCAGCCAGCGCAGGCGCTCCAGTGCCAGTTCGATTTGGCGCACACGCTGATCGAGGGGCACGTTGAGCGCAGCCAAAGTTTGCGCTCCCAGCACGCCATCCGGGTCGATGCCGTGCCGGTCTTGGAAGCGCTTGAGCGCCTCGCTCAAGGTCGGCCCATAGCGCCCGTCTTGTTCGACAGGGGCATCGCCAGGCAAGTCGCCGAGCATGGCCAGACGTTCTTGCAACGCCGCGCTGCCACGATAGGCAGTGCCCGGTTCGATTTTCTTGTTCCGCGGAGGAAGCGTCAACGGCGGGTGGGGACGTAGCGCGAGCTGCCGATAGAGCTCCAACATCGTCTTGAGCCGTCGATAAATCGGAAACACCGGCTCGGCCGCATCGATCGCACTGGCGAGCCGATTCTCCACCAATGCCTGTCTTAGCACTGCCACCGGATCGAAAGCATGGATGCGCGAGTCGGCTGCGGCGGGAACAAATGCCGAGCGAACCCGGCCCGCATGCAGGTCCGCGAGATAGCGCAGCATGGCAAGGGTCAGTGCAACATCAAACCGCGCGACGCGATCGGTTCGGGCGACGCCGGCGCCGATCTCGCGCGCTTGATTGGAAAGCCAATCGACTTGGTAGTCCGAGGGCGGCAAACCCCTCGTATGGGCTTGCTGCAATTGGGCCAGTGCCTGCGCAGCGGATGTCTGCGCACTGCTGTTAGCCGACCAGACGGGCGCGTAGTCGTGCGCGCCGTAGAATTTCTCCAGCCAATGGCGCTCTTCGTACAGCGGCGAGGCGCGCAAGCCGGAATGCCGCGCTTGGCCGACCAGTGCCGCGATTTCAGCGCGCAGCGGCTTGGCCGATTGCGGCTCTGGTGCTTGCGCTGGCGCTTGCGCAGAAGCTGTAACAGGCGCGAGCAGCAGCGACGCCGCGACCAACGCTAGGAATGTAAAGCGGGGAAGCATCACTTAA
>JANPCW010000105.1:0-2425 GCA_031431155.1 Janthinobacterium sp.
CCGGTGCTGGTGCGCGATGTGGACGATCAGGCCGCCGCCGCCATGGCGCTGATCGAGAACATGCAGCGCGAAGACTTGAACCCGCTGGAAGAAGCGCAGGGTATTCACCGCCTGATCACCGATTTCAGTTTCACGCATGAGCAGGCGGCCACCGCGGTGGGCCGCTCGCGCAGCGCTGTGTCGAACCTGCTGCGCCTGCTGAACCTGGCGAGCCCGGTGCAAACCATGCTGATGGCCGGCGACATCGACATGGGGCATGCGCGGGCCTTGCTGGCCGGCGACGCCGCGACCCAGATCACGCTGGCCAACCAGGTGGTGGCGAAGCGGCTGTCGGTGCGCGATACGGAGAAGCTTGTTACCCGCACCATGACCGAGCAAATCAATCCGGATCAGCCGCGTCACAAGGAAAAGTCGGGCGACATCACGCGCCTGGAAGAGGAGCTGTCGGACGTTCTGGCCACGCCGGTGTTGTTCAAGATGGGAGCCAAGGGCAGGGGGCAAATGGTGATTGACTTCGCCGACCTCGACATCCTTGACGGCTTGCTGCTCAGATTGCGCGGATAAAGCTGGTAGGCCCAATGGCGCCTCAAGAGTGTTGGTTTCGCGCTGCTGCGCTGCAACAGCAATTGACTGAACTCGCCAAAAACCCTTATAATCCCGTCGATTGACGAAATTTCAATAGACCCCCCGGTAAATGCCGCGATTTATTTCGGCTGGCGCGATAGGTACAAAATGTTGCGCTTAGTCTCCCTGCAATTGATGACTACCGTCATCGCTGGCATCATCGCCTATTTTTTTGGCGGTTGGCCCGCCATGTTTTCGGCGCTGCTGGGCGGCTTGTGTTGTGTGGTACCGAACGGTTTGTTCGCGCTGCGATTGTTCGCCAATGCGCAAAAACTGGCAGCGGCAGATCCGATGGCGTTTTTCATCGGTGAATTTATCAAGATTGCATTAACGGTGGCGCTGCTAGGCGCCACCGCTTGGCTGTACCACGATTTGAACTGGCTGGCGTTGATCATCGGCTTCATCGTGGCACTCAAAAGTTACATCATCTTATTGTTTAGGCACTAGACATGGCAACTGAAATTGCGGCGGGCGCAGTACAACCGGCAGGCGAGCACGTCGTTACGGCTTCGAGCTACATCACTCACCACTTGGGGCATTTGCGGTCTGCGCCCCAGACTTCCATCATTGATTTTTCCGTCATTAACTACGATACGATCTTCTGGTCGGTATCGATGGGCGCCATCGCATGCCTGCTGATGTGGATGGCCGCGCGCCGCGCCACCGTAGGCGTTCCGGGCCGCTTCCAGGCCATGGTCGAAATGGTCGTCGAGCTGGTCGAAGACCAGTCGAAAGCCATCGTCCACGGTAACCGTTCCTTTATCGCGCCATTGGCCCTGACCGTGTTCCTCTGGGTGCTGCTGATGAACTCGATGGACTTTTTGCCGGTCGACATGTTCGCGTATATCTTCAGGCTGCTGGGCATTCATTCGGCCGAAGGACACGAAGTATTTTTTCGCGCAGTGCCCACCGCCGATTTGAACGGCACGTTCGGTCTGGCGCTGGTCGTGTTCACGCTGATGATCTACTACAACGTGAAAATCAAGGGTTTGGGCGGCTTCATTCACGAACTGTTCTGCGCACCATTCGGCCCGCACCCGGCGTTGTGGATCTTCAATCTGGGCTTGAACATCATTGAATTCGCAGCAAAAACCGTGTCCCTTGCAATGCGACTTTTCGGTAACATGTTTGCCGGCGAATTGATCTTCTTGCTGATCGCTCTACTGGGCGCTACCTGGGTTGGTTTCACGACTCAAAGCGTGCTGTTGGCTGGGTTGCAGGTCGCGGCAGGGTCGGTGTGGGCAATTTTCCATATTTTGATCGTGCTGTTGCAAGCGTTTATTTTCATGATGCTGACGCTGGTGTACATCGGCCAGGCGCATGAAGGTCACTAATTATCCACTGTGGGTCAGAGTTTTTTTCGCGGCAGTATCGCGAAAATTACTTCGACCCCAGCTGAATAGTAGGTTTTTTAGTTTTTTACTTTTTCGATTTTCACTTTTTAGGAGTTTTCATGACTAACATCGCTTTCGTAGCACTGGCTTGCGGCTTGATCATTGGTTTGGGTGCTATCGGTGCATGTATCGGTATCGGCATCATGGGTGGCAAATTCATCGAAGCTTCTGCGCGTCAACCAGAACTGATGAACACACTGCAAACCAAAATGTTCTTGCTGGCTGGTCTGATCGATGCTGCGTTCCTGATCGGTGTTGGTATCGCAATGATGTTCGCGTTCGCTAACCCATTCACCGGCTAAGCGCTGATTCTCAATAGCCGGGCTCGCGTTTTAGCCAGCCCGGCCTACGTCATTCTGAGAAGGAAATAGCTGTGAACTTAAATTCAACGATGTTCGTGCAGTACG
>JANPCW010000106.1:0-3284 GCA_031431155.1 Janthinobacterium sp.
CGACCGGGCAAGATCAGCGTCACGGCCACCAAGCAACTGACCAATCAGCGCGATCTGGCGCTGGCCTACTCGCCCGGTGTCGCCGCCCCGTGCGAAGAAATCGTGACCGACCCGGCCAATGCCTATAAATACACGGCGCGCGGCAATCTGGTGGCCGTCATCACGAACGGTACCGCCGTATTGGGTCTGGGCAATATCGGCCCGCTGGCATCCAAGCCCGTGATGGAAGGCAAGGCCGTGCTGTTCAAGAAGTTCGCCGGCATCGATGTGTTCGACATCGAAATCAACGAGCTCGATCCCGATAAGTTATGCGACATCATTGCCTCGCTGGAGCCGACCTTCGGCGGCATCAACCTAGAAGACATCAAGGCGCCTGAGTGCTTTTATATCGAGCGCCAGTTGCGCGATCGGATGAAAATACCCGTGTTCCACGACGACCAGCACGGCACCGCGATCATCGTCGGCGCGGCCATCCTGAATGGGATCAAGGTTGTCGGCAAGGATATTTTGTCCTGCAAGCTGGTGGTGTCGGGCGCGGGCGCAGCAGCGCTGGCTTGCCTGGACTTGATCGTCGACCTGGGTTTCCCGATTGAAAACATCTTCGTCACCGACCTGGCCGGCGTGGTCTACAAGGGCCGGGTCGAGCTGATGGACCCGGACAAGGCGCGCTTCGCCCAGGAAACCAGTTTGCGCACCCTGGCCGAGGTGATGCCGGGCGCCGATATTTTCCTCGGCCTGTCGGCCGGCGGCGTGCTCAAACAGGACATGGTCAAGACCATGGCGGCCAACCCGCTGGTACTGGCGCTGGCCAACCCGACCCCGGAAATCTTGCCCGAAGAAGTCAAGGCCGTGCGCGGCGACGCCATTATCGCCACTGGCCGCTCGGACTACCCGAACCAGGTCAACAACGTCCTGTGCTTTCCCTACATTTTCCGCGGTGCGCTCGATTGCGGCGCCACCACGATCACGCGCAAGATGGAAATTGCGGTGGTGCGCGCGATCGCCGAGCTGGCCCATGCCGAGCAATCCGACGTCGTTGCCACCACCTACGGTATCGGCAACTTGTCGTTCGGTCCGGAATATCTGATCCCGATGCCGTTCGATCCGCGCCTGCTGACCAAGATCGCGCCGGCCGTGGCGCAAGCGGCGTTCGAGTCCGGCGTGGCGACGCGCCCGATCAAGGATCTGGACGCCTACGCCGACAGCCTCAAGCAATTCGTCTACCGCAGCGGCACCTTCATGAAGCCGCTGTTCCAGGTCGCCAAGAACACGCCAGTCGAACTCAAGCGCATCGTGTATGCCGAGGGCGAAGACGAGCGTATCTTGCGCGCGGTGCAAGTGGTGGTCGATGAAAAACTGGCGCGCCCGATTCTGGTGGGGCGCCCGGCCGTGCTCGAGAGCCGGATCGAGAAATTCGGTCTGCGCTTAAAGCAAGGCACCGATTTCGACGTCATCAATCCCGATTTCGACGAGCGCTACCGCGATTACTGGCAGACGTACTACGCGATGACGATGCGCAAGGGCGTCAACCAGGGGTACGCCAAGCTGGAAATGCGGCGCCGTCATTCCCTGATCGGCGCCATGATGGTCCACAAGGGCGATGCCGATGGCATGATCTGCGGCACTTTCGGCAACACCATGCTGCACTTGCACTATATCGACCTGGTGCTGGGCAAGCGCGCAGGCGCCAACGTGTACGCCGCCATGAATGTACTGATTTTGCCGGAGCGCCAGTTGGCCATCGTCGATACCCACGTCAACGAAAACCCGAACGCGGCCGAGCTGGCCGAAATCACGATCATGGCGGCCGAAGAAATGCGGCGTTTCGGTTTGGAGCCGCACGCGGCCCTGTTGTCGCATTCGAATTTCGGCTCCTCCAATAGTGAGTCGGCGCAAAAAATGCGGGCCGCGCTGGCCATCATCGTGCAACAGGCGCCGGAATTGGAAGTTGATGGCGAAATGCATGGCGACACCGCACTCGACGCCAAGCTGCGCCAGTCGATGATGCCGTCCTCAAGCCTGAAGGGCGACGCCAATCTGCTGGTCATGCCGAACCTCGATTCGGCCAACATCGCCTACAACCTGCTGAAAACGGCGGCCGGCAATGGGATCGCAGTCGGACCTATCCTGCTCGGTTGCGCCAAGCCGGTGCATATCCTGACCCCGTCGGCCACAGTGCGCCGGGTCGTCAACATGACGGCCTTGTGCGTGGTCGATTCAGTGGCGCAGCGTTAGACAGTTGCCACTGGCTGCGCACACTCAGTGCGCAGCTGACCGGAGCACTGCGCGGAGCCAGGGTTGATGTTTCCTGAGGATACTTGATTTTCGTCAAGTTGCTGCGGGGACAGTCACATAAAATGGGAATGAACTCTTGGCCCCTGTGGCGGTCCACGATGGATACGTAATTCGATATAGGTTCATTGTGTGACGCAACAGCGCCGACGGAGCGAGAGTTCACCATCGCTTGAGCTGGATGCTAGGGTCACGGTAACTGCCGCGTCAAGATGCCCGTCAAGAATAAAGCCTGGCGCATTTGGCCAGGCTTTATTCGTTGGGCCAGCGAAGTATTTGCCAGCTACAAGTGAATCTGAGGCATGTGGCCACCGGGAAGAATTCCAACCACAGACAAAACCATCAAGATAAGCAAGATAATGAAAAGGATGCTGACGATCTGCGCCACAGGTGCCGGTAGCGGCAACATCCTGACTAGCCACCATATCAGTCCGAATACGACCAGGTACACGATAAGGCTAATGATTACGTCCATTTTTTTCCCCTTTGTTGTTGTTGAAAGTCGATATGTTCATCTCATGCGAAATCGCCAATGTTTCGTCGAAATTGGAGAGATAATGACAACATATAGGGAAAAGAAGCTGATGACTGTTCGCTGGAGCACATAGCGGGTCGCGCTGGCGCCAAAAGCGCGCGTTTACCAGCTAGTCCGGATCATCCGAACACTGAGGTGGTGTCTTGGTGGGAGCTGGAGTTGGCGTGACTTATCGATCAGTGACGAAACGTTCGGCGATGTAAATTCCGAGTGAAATTTCAGGCAATGTTCGTGTGCTTGGTAAAGCAACGACTGACTAAGTTCCAGGGGGTAACGGCGTGGCTCCACATTTCACCAATTCTCTCAGCCTGCAACTACGCGATGCCCTGGCTGCGCTGGCCGATTGTGATCTGATCGGTGGCGTGCTTGACGACTGGCGGGTCGAGCGCGGCAGGCCTGCGGCTGGGCAGTGGCGGCGCGAGTACGGGCGCCATTACCCCGGACCGGAGTCGTGGGC
>JANPCW010000107.1:0-1896 GCA_031431155.1 Janthinobacterium sp.
AGGATATTGCCGGCCCGCAGACTGCCCCGGTGCAACAGCTGGCTGGAATCCGATTTCCACGTGTACTGCTCGCGGTCGAAGCGGATCAGGCTGCCCAGCAGGAAAATGACCAGCGCCAGATAGGGGTAAATTCCGAAGACGAATTGATGTAAGTAATTCATGATGTGCTCCCTTGAGCGGCCTGCCCGACAACACGCGCCGGTTTCGGATAGAAATTGATCGGGTGCGTGCCGCCGCCCAGGTTCTTGAGCAGCGGTTCCACGCCATCCACGCCGGGCCCGAATGTTTCGAGCGCTTCATCCATATCGCGCACCGGCGGTTCCGACAATGCTTCGGCCGCAACAGGGCTCAGCAGTTGCAGCACGTCGAATACCACGGCATACGGGCTACCGTTGGCGGCCAGCTTGCGCCCGATATGGGCCAGCACGTGCACCGCGTCCGACAGCAGGCGCGCTGCCTCAGCCTCGTCCTGCTGCGACAGAAATTCCAGGAACAGGGGCACGAAATCGGGCAGGTCGTCGCCCGTCATTTCCAGCCCGTGTTTCTTGTACTCTTCCATCAAGTCCACCATCGCTTGCCCACGGTCGCGCGATTCACCGTGAATATGCTCGAACAGGTGCAGCGAATGGGATGGATTGCGATCGAACGTCATCACGTAGTTTTGCTGCAGCGTGATCATGTCCGCGCTTGCCAGGTAATCGAGCAAGGGGCGCAGCGGCGCGTGCAAAGCCGGCATTGCGGCCAGCATTAACTCGACTTCGGGCAAATTTTCGATCAGCACCGGCTCGGGATAGAGCAGCAGCGCCGATAGAACCTGATAGTGTTTCATAGTGTTTCCTCATGTGTGGCGGCTTATGCCGGTTGCTGCTCTGCCCCCGCGTGGGCGGACAGAGCCCATGCCTTAGGCGTCCTGCACTTCTTTCTTCTTGCGCGACTTGGGCATCTCGACAAAGATCGTCGATCCATGCTTTTTCTTGCCGAACAGGCTGGTGTCGCTGACTCCATCGGAACAACCGTTGCCAAAGCTAAAGCCGCACGAGCCTTTTTCGTTGAAACTGTCTTCCGCCATTTCCTTGTGGCTGCTCGGGATCACGAAACGGTCTTCGTAATTGGCGATCGCCATGATGTGGTACATGTCTTCGACTTCGGCCTTGCTCAGTCCGACCTGTTTCAACACCGTCAGGTTTTCAACCTTGTCGACCGACTTGCTGCGCATGTAGGCGCGCATCGCCAGCATTCGGTCGAGTGCAGTCACGATCGGCGGCTCATGGCCGGCCGTGAGCAGATTGGCCAGATACTTGACGGGAATGCGCAAGCTCTTGGTATCGGGCAGGATGCCGTTCAACCCCATTTTTCCGGACTCGGCCGCTGCCTGGATCGGCGACAGCGGCGGGATGTACCACACCATCGGCAGCGTGCGGTATTCCGGGTGCAGCGGGAACGCGACCTTCCATTCCATCACCATCTTGTAGACCGGCGATCTCTTGGCGGAATCGAGCCAGGCATCCGGGATGCCCTGGCGCCGCGCTTCCAAGATAATGGCCGGATCGTGCGGATTGAGGAACACGCCCAGTTGCGCTTCGTACAGATCGCGCTCGTCGGCGACCGAGGCCGCCGCTTCGATCTTGTCGGCGTCATACAGCAGCACGCCAAGGTAACGGATGCGACCGACGCAGGTTTCCGAGCACACTGTCGGCTGGCCTGCTTCGATGCGCGGATAGCAGAACGTGCATTTCTCGGCCTTGCCGGACGACCAGTTGTAGTAAATTTTCTTGTATGGACAGCCCGAAATACACATGCGCCAGCCGCGGCACTTGTCCTGATCGATCAGCACGATGCCGTCTTCCTCGCGCTTGTAGACGGAACCGGACGGACAGGATGCGACGCAAGTGGGGT
>JANPCW010000108.1:0-2164 GCA_031431155.1 Janthinobacterium sp.
GTGCTCCTGCGCTTCCAGCTATGCAGCTGGGCGATTCCAGCAAGGTGGGCGAAGGCCAAACGCTGGCGTTTACCGGTTTTCCGCTTGGAATGGCATTGGGCTTGCACCATGTCACCCATCGTGCCATGGTGTCGTCCATCACGCCCATCGCGATCCCATCAATGAGCTCGAAGAAACTCAATCTGAAACTGGTGACGCGCCTTCAAAAGCCGGTCTATTCAGTATTTCAGCTTGATGCGACCGCCTACCCCGGCAGCAGCGGCAGTCCGCTGTACGATCCGGCGACGGGCCACGTGGTTGGCGTGATCAATATGGTGTACGTCAAGGGCTTGAAGGAAGCGGCCATCAGCCACCCGAGCGGCATCACTTACGCGATCCCCGGCAACTTTATCCGCGACTTGATGCGCTCCAACTAACAACTAAGGGCGGCTCCGGCCGGTTTCTCGTCGCTAGTCGCGCCCGTCCCTCAGGCGCGTGGTGATCCCCGGTTCATCCAACATCGGGAAAAAGAAGGGATAGAACGAGCGTTCCATTCCATGCTGCTCCATCAAGCCGCCGAATTTCCGGATTTGCTGGCCCATGTAAGTGAGGTCAAGGCGCAGCAGCACGGCCGGGGCACCTACCCGGTCGCAATTGCGCTCGCTGCCAAAATCCATGAAGCCTAGCATTTTCTTGTAAAACAGAACGTGGCGTGGATTGACCTCAATCAGATAGTCGGTGAAGGCATGAATATTGTGCGAATAGATGTAGGAAATATGGATCAGTGCGGCAAATACCCGTTTCGAGACGCCCTTGTCGATGGCCAGTCGCGACGGCTCGCACAAGCGCCTGCCCTGACGACGCAATTCATCGAGCTTGTCACGAAAGTGTTCGTCTGCCGGCAAACCTTCTTCGCTATCGAGGCACAGCGACATGGTCGCCACAGGAATGCCGCCCGATTCGGCAAGCAAGGTTATCTTGTTCATTGGCTTGCCTGCGGGCTGATCAACCGAATAGCCGCGCCACGCATACATTTTTTTGATCAGCACGCTTGCCGCTTCGCGCCGCCTTTCGGAATTGGCCATCCGAACGTGGAATTGCTGCTGATCGATCTGGTGGTCGCAACCCCCGCCCAAGTTTGGTGCGCTGACACAAATATCGCATGACTCGGTTGGAGATTTGAAAGAAACAATCAGGTCGTCATCATACGTCATGGGTTTCCTTCACATAGTTCACGGTCCGCGCTCGCGCGGAGAATATATAGATACGGTACGTATGAGATCGCTTTCCTTCAGGAAAGTTCCCGCCAGACGAAAAAAAATAATGGAATGATAGATTGTCGCGAGGGAAAACAAGGCTGGAAAGGAGCCAGCGCTGAGCGCGTGCGCGCTGCGCGTGTCCGGCAAAGCCGACTCTAGGGCGCGCCGATGGTTGGCAGAAAACTGCCGCGAAGGGTCAGTATAACGCGAGCGCGATCCGGCGCGTCGCTTGACTCGATCCACCCGACATGCGCACCGTCACTTCCTCGCTGGTGCAGGGTACAGTGCGGTCGCTGCCGGGCACCTTGGGGCTAGAAGAAACTTTCCGGAATCACAAGGACGTCCCCGGGCTGCATGGCGACGTTGGCCGAAATATCGCCATCCCTGACCAAGTCTTGCAAGCGGGTGCCCAGCGTGAACTGCTTGCCGCCGGTGGTACGGATGATGCTGGCCTTGTTGCCAGCGGCAAAGTCGGTCAGGCCGCCGACCGCGATCAGCACATCCATCACCGACATTCCCTGCCGGTAAGCCAGCGCCTGCGGCTTGGCCGCCTGGCCAATGACGCGGATCTGCTGGCCGTACGGACCGACAAAACCGGTCACGATGACGGTCACGACCGGTTGCTGAATGAATTTTTCCAGTGCTTTTTCGATGTCGCGGGCCAACTCGGTGGACGTTTTTCCGCTCGCCTGCAAGTCTTCCACCAGCGGCGTCGTGATCTTTCCATCGGGGCGCACCGGAACGCTCAACGACACTTCAGGGTTGCGCCACACGTTGATATTCACATTGTCGCCCGGTCCAATCAGGTAATTTCCAGGCTCGGCCAGCGGCGGTTGCATTTGCTGCGCCATTGGTTTGGCACGGGTTGCGCACCCGCTCGACATGGCGCACACGATCGCCATAGCTGCCCAGACTTTCAAACACTT